>NZ_JALCZL010000006.1:0-102782 GCF_039667035.1 Sulfurimonas sp. NWX79 | reverse complement strand
GAGGTACAAACTCCTCTAAATCAAACTCTATCTTTTTTCCTTGTAATTCCATTTCTATGATCCTTTTTCTTTTTTATAATCATAGTTGATTTGGAATTTACAGAAATTATTTTACACTACCTCTACAAAAATAAAACAAAATGTCATAGCTCAAATCCATAAGGGTAAATATATGGTACATGATGTTGTATAAAACACCTAACAAAATAAAGATAGAGAACATATTTTTGTACTCAACCGTTATGGGGAGGGTGATAGTTGAAGTAATAAAACTATAAACAAGCCTCCACAGTATACCGCCATTGATAATGTTTTATTTCTACAGTAAAACCATGCCTCTCTAGTATCTTTTTCAGTTCGTATGGCGCATAAAAATTAGCAGGTTCACCTAGCGTTTTTTCCATCCAACAGACAGCTTTACCTCGAAAGGTACTCACATCAAAATCATAAATAAAAAGTTTTCCATTTTTCTTTAGAACCCTTACAGCCTCTTTCATCGCAAGTTCAGGGTTAGAAAAATGGTGAAGTGACTCTCCCATAAGAATCATGTCAAAACTGTTATCTTCAAATGGCAACTCTTCTGCTGTTGCTATATACGTTTGCACATATGCCGGGGCATATTTAAGCATCCCGTCTGCTGGGTCTACTGCTACATATTTTAATTCACTATTGCATTTATGAGCGAATTCACTCATTATCCCTGTCCCTGCCCCAATATCTAAAACAGATGCTTGGCTGGGGAGTGGTTTTAAAAATATACACAGTTCCTCTAAAACCTTCTTTTGATATATCAGAGTACCGAAGTGTTTAAAGAAAAATCCAAGATAATTAAAAGGTATCATCTACCACCCTTTATACTTACTAATCTATTTATAACTTTATTATCAAAGTGTATCTAAAACTTAATAACACATCATTTATTCAAAATAATAAATTCAGACAAAAATTAGAGAAATATGTAAACCTGACATATAAATAGCAATACATTTTTTATGTCAGATATTATTCCTTATTCAGCAATAGTCATATAAAATGTTGTCTATGAAAGTGGGGACATTCCAATTTCAAAAACGCTGATTATAAAATTGTCTAAATTCCAAATTGCAGCAACAAAAACATATAAATAATCATAATCTAGCTTACCAAGGAATAATATGCCATACCCCATAGAAAAAAAGCTCGTCATCGCCGTCTCTTCCAGTGCACTTTTTGATCTCTCAGAATCACATAGAGTTTTTGTGGAAAAAGGACCAAAAGCCTATAAAGAGTTTCAAGAAAAAAACTTAGACAAGGTACTTGAGAAAGGTGTCGCTTTTCCCTTTATTAAAAGATTTCTACATATTAACAAGAGGTTCAACAAAGAGTTGCCGGTAGAAGTTGTATTGCTCTCGAGAAACTCGGCTGTTACGGGTAAGCGGGTATTTCGCTCCATTTACCATTATGGCTTAGATATCTCCAGAGCTGCATTTATGGAAGGAAAATCACCTTACGAGTATGTACCTGCTTTTAATGCATCACTCTTTCTCTCTGCCAATGCCTCAGATGTTCAAAGTGCCATAGATGCAGGATACCCAGCCGGTGTAGTTCTGCCAAGTGAAGTAGTGAATGATGAAGGTGATGAAGAACTCAGAATAGCTTTTGACTTTGATGGTGTCATCGCTGATGATGAAGCCGAGTCGATTTTCCAAAATGGTGAGCTTCCGGACTTTCATGCCTATGAAGTTGCAAATTCACACATTCCTCATCAGTCAGGACCATTAGCAGATCTGTTCAAAAAGCTCTCTTTTTTACAACAACTAGAAGACGCAGAGTTCGAAAAAGACAAAAACTACAAACGCATTCTCAGAACTTCTATCGTCACGGCTCGCAATGCACCTGCACATGAGCGAGTCATTACAACATTGGAAGATTGGGGAGTTAGTGCGAATGAGATCTTTTTTCTAGGCGGTATGGAAAAAGACAGAATCCTCTCTAGATTACAGCCTCATATCTTCTTTGATGATCAAAAAAGTCACCTAACGTCTAACAAAGGTAATATCCCTATGGTTCATATACCTTTTGGTATTTCGAACAAACTGTAGTATAATGTACTAATGAGAGGAGGGAAAGATGAAATACTTCAAAACAGTACCTCAAAAAGAAAAAATCGTCTGTCTGCTATGTCAACACTACTGCCAACTCAAAGAGGGGCAAGTGGGTGTTTGCGGTGTCAACAAAAATGAAGATGGTGAACTCAAAACTTTAGTTTACGGTCATCCATCTGCACTCAATCTCGACCCGGTTGAGAAAAAACCACTCTATCACCTCTTACCGGGCACTACTGCCCTCTCCTTGGGAACTGTCGGGTGTAACTTCAAGTGTCCGTTTTGTCAGAACTGGCAGATATCACAAGAACACTATGTTGATACAAGTGTTACTATCTCACCTGAAAGAATGGTAGAGATGGCTCAAGAGAGAGGTGCGGCATCTATCGCTTACACCTACAATGAACCGACCATCTTTTACCCCTATGCCAAAGACATCGGCGTTCTTGCCAGAGAAAAAGGTCTCAAAAATATCTTTGTTACCAACGGATTTGAATCTCCGGAGGTGGTAAAAGATATGGCTTCATGGCTTGACGCTGCCAATGTTGACCTTAAAAGCTGGGATGAAGCTTATTATAAAAAAATTCTCAAAGGTGGACTTGAAGCTGTAAAAGATACGCTTCGAGGCATGGTGCGTGAAGGTATTTGGGTAGAAGTAACAACACTGCTCATTGAGGGTGACAATGATTCGGATGCAGACTTAAAAGCGATGGCCAGCTTCATCGCAAACGAATTGGGTGTGCATGTACCTTGGCATCTCAGTGCCTTTCATCCTGATTATAAGATGCAAGATCACGAGTACACAAAACTCCATACTTTAGAACGTGCAAAACGCATTGCAAAAGAAGCAGGGATTCTCTATGTTTATCTGGGTAATGTTCCTGTACATGGAGACACCTACTGCCCTGACTGCAATACTCTGCTCATAGACAGAACAGGTTATGCCATTGCACAAAACAGTTTGGTTGACGGACACTGTCCAAAATGTAACAGAGCCTTAGAAGGAGTTTGGAGATGAGCATAAGAAAAGATGCGGTTGCCGGGCAGTTTTATCCGGCAAGCCAAGATGAAATAGTAAAAATGTTCACTCACTACAATGAGATCATAGACAATGCCAAAGAAGATAAAAACATACTTGAACTGAGCCCTCGTGCTATCATCGTACCTCACGCAGGCTATGTTTACTCTGCTTTTACAGCAAACATCGCTTTTCGACTTTTAAAAAATACAAATGCAAAGCGTGTTGTTGTCATTGGTCCAAGTCACAGAGTCTATGTAGAGTCTACATCTGTCTCACTCTTTGATACATTTGAGACACCACTTGGAGACCTAAAGATAGACAAATCTCTTGCAAATGAAATGGTGGAGGAGTTTGGTTTACGATTTCAAAGAGATGCTCATGAAGAACACTCTACAGAGGTCCAGATGCCATTTATAAAATACTATCTTCCGGATGCTTCTGTGGTTGAGTTTGTCTATGGCAACGAGAAGCCTCTACGCTTGGCAAAGGTCATTAACTATCTTTTAGAAGACAGTGGTACAGTAGTGGTTATCAGTACTGATCTAAGCCATTACTATGACATCCAAAAAGCAAACAGACTTGACAGTATATGCCTTGATGCAGTTGCAAGATTAAATCCGGAGGAGTTGCATGAAGGGTGTGAAGCCTGCGGAAAAATAGGTGTAGAAGCCATCCTGCTTGCAGCAAAAGAAAATGGTCTCAAACCTACCCTGCTTGATTACAGAACGAGTGCCGATGCAAGTGGGGATAAATCTCAGGTCGTTGGCTATATGAGCGCTGCGTTTGTTTAGTTCTCTATTGTTCTAAAATAACCCACAGATGGCTGTACCAGTACCATCTTCCATCTTGTGCAGGTGCAGTACAGGTGTAATGATTTCGCGGGTATAGCAGAGGTTCTGTTGCCTGAACAGTTATTTCTGTATCACTCAGCCACTCCATTTGTATCTTTTTACCATCAGCTGTAAAACATTGCAACGCTTTAAGCGGTTTTTTGAGTCTCAGTGTTAAAGAGGGAGGATTATTACTCTCATCTACCAACGTATCTTCATTTTTAACGGACTCTAGAGGCAAAGGCAAGGTATCTACTTTTAGTTTAAACTGTTCCATTGCACCAAAACCTCCAGACATAGGAAAGCGTGTCAGTTCCATAAAGTTACTTTCACTAGAAATAGGTGCAGAGTTTTGTGCCACACCGACATAGTCTAAACCTTTGATAATCTGCAACAGTTCTGTGTCATACTCGCCAAAAGGATAAGCGAACATTTTTGGCTCATTTGCAACCAAACTTCCAAGTTCTTTTTTCAACTTTTCCTCACATTTTTCTACCTCTGTTTTAACATATGCTTCATAATCGTCTACATTTTTCAACCTCTTACGCATAAGATAGGGATGCGAATAGCTGTGATTTGCGAACTCTGCACCATTTTGTCCCATCTCACGCAGCTCATCCCAAGTCAAATAGTTCTCTGAGTGATGCATAACCGGTAGCGAATTTACAAAAAGTGTAAAAGGAAGATGCAATTTTTTAAGTAGTGGATATGCTTTTATATAAGCACTTTTATAAGCATCATCTATCGTAATTGCAACGGTTTTTTCAGGAAGAGCCCTCTTTTGTTGCAGATAACGGACAATCTTTGAGAGTGGCCAAACATTGTAATGATTTTGCACCAAATGCTCCATCTGTTTTGCAAAAAGCTCCATTGAGATACTTGTAGATGGGTATTTGGACTCATCAAATCTGTGATATTGCAAAACCACAGCATGATTCTCTTTTGCGAAGAGAGAAAAAGTAAAAAAGATAAAAACAAAGAAACTGTAAACTATTTTCATAACACTATTATATCTTTATTTTTTTGATATAATTTTACCAAATATAAAGGCTTATAGTGATGTCAACGATTACCAAACAATTTTCTTACCTGATGCTTACATTTTTAACACTTATAGCAGGCTATGCCTATCTGCGTTATGCCTATAGAGTAACAGACTCTACACCTTTTACCCAAGAGATAGTACTTATCATTTTAGGTACCATCGCTACTGTCTTTATCACCGCCCTGCTTTTAAACAAGCAGACAGCCGTAGAGATAGAAAAAGAACAAAGTATAAAATTTTTAGATTTAAAAGCACAAACTTACGAAAAACTGCTTGATTTGATGGAAGAGATGGCAACACAGAGTAGTTTTGATGAAGTAGACATTACAAAACTGCAGTTTGTAACACACAGACTTGCCATCTTTGCTTCACCGGGTGTTTTAAATGAGTACACAAACTTTTTAAATGTTGTCTCACAAATCTCAAAAGATGGAACATTTTCAAATGATGCAGAAAGACTTTCAGAAGCACTAGGAAAGCTCACTATTGAAATTCGTTTTGATCTGCTTGGTGAAAATGAGTCACAAAAAGCCTACTCTATCACGCAGATCAAAAATATGATCAAGAAAAACTCTCAGAGCTCTTCTCATATCAACATAGACTAATCTCCCCAGTTTAACTTCTCTTTGAGTACATCAAAGTAGTTAAACTCTTCTCTGTGAATAAGTTTAACAGTTTTACGTGCCAGTTGGATGTGTATACTCTCCCCAGCTTCAAGCTCATGCTTGTCTTGACCATCTATAATGACAAGCGCTCTGTCTTGCGGTGTTTTCATCTCAATGGAAAATTTTCCGGGAAGTACCACAGGACGCTGCGTGAGAGAGTGTGGACAGATTGGCGTAAGAGCAAAAACATTTGTCAGAGGAAAAAGCACTGGACCTCCTGCGGAGAGGTTGTAAGCCGTTGAGCCTGTCGGTGTGGAGACAATAACACCATCCCCATAGTAGGTATTAAACGCTTTGGAATCAACAAGTGTTTCAATATGAATCATATTTGAAACCGATGGACGTGTAATGACGATATCATTAAAAGCATACAGAGTCACTTCATTGTCATGTTCTTGAAATTTTGCCTCTAAGATTGCTCTCTCATCTACTCTGTACTCCCCTTTTACCAAATGCGCAACAAAATCTTCCAGTTCGTCGATGTTGATGTCTGCTAAAAATCCAAGATTCCCTGCATAGACACCAAATACAGGCACATCATGCTTAAATGAACGCCGTACCACAGAGATGAGCGTACCATCACCTCCAAGCGTTACCAAAACATCACACTTTTGGCAGAGATTATCAAAGTCCATCCCCATTATCCCTATCATCGCACCACTGATACTCTCTATCGTTACTTCAATATTATGTTTTGTAAAAATCTTTTCAAGTTTAAAATAACTCTCTTTTAATTCAGGTGATGATGGTCTTAAAATGACGCCGACTCTCTTGATTGTATGCGATTTCACGGGATTTCCTGTATCTTTTTCTTTAATTATACTATTTTATAAGCAAATCTTGGATATAATCGCAAAAATTTTTAAATAGGACTTTAACCTTGAGAAGTCATTACTGTACAGATTTAAGTGAAAAAGATGTTGGCACAGAGGTAACTCTGACTGGTTGGGCAAATAGCTATCGTGACCACGGTGGAATTATCTTCATAGATTTACGTGATAAAACTGGACTTATCCAGCTTACTTGTGACCCTGAGGACTCTCCTGAAGCACACAAAGTAGCAGACAGTGTAAGAGATGAGTATGTTTTAATAGCAAAAGGGACAGTACGTCTCCGTGGAGAAGGTTTAACAAATCCACGCCTTAAAACAGGTGCTATTGAGATCGTTGTACGTGAGCTCATCATTGAGAACAAATCAGCTCCGCTTCCATTTGTTATCGGTGATAAAAAAGTTGGTGAAGAGACAACACTGAAGTATCGTTATTTAGAGCTTCGTGACCCATCAATGTACGAGTCTTTCCGTCTTCGTTCAAAAGCAGCGATCGCAGCTAGAAACATCTTGGATGCAAACGGTTTCTTAGAAGTTGAAACGCCTATACTTACAAAATCTACTCCAGAGGGAGCACGTGATTACCTTGTACCTTCACGTGTGCATAATGGCGAGTTTTATGCACTGCCACAATCTCCACAGCTTTTCAAACAGCTTTTAATGGTTGGTGGATTTGACAGATATTTCCAGATCGCAAAATGTTTCCGTGATGAAGATCTACGTGCTGACAGACAGCCTGAATTTACTCAGATAGATGTTGAGATGAGCTTCTGTGACCAAGAGGATGTCATTAAAGTAGCAGAGGACCTTCTTGAAGCAATGTTTAAAGCGTGTGATGTAGACATCAAGCCTCCATTTAAACGTATCTCTTACAGAGATGCTATGGAGTGGTATGGTTCAGACAAACCAGACTTAAGATATGACCTTAAGATGGTAGATGTTATCGATATCTTTGAGCGTTGTGACAATGAGATCTTTACAAACATCGCTAAAAACCCACATATCAACCGCATTAAAGCGCTACGTGTTCCAGGTGCTGATTTGGCATTCTCTAAGCGTGAGATGAAAGGTTTTGAAGACTTTGTACGTAAGTTTGGTGCGCATGGTCTTGGATACTTCCAGATGAAAGAGGATGGTCTCAAAGGTCCGCTTACGAAGTTCTTCAGCGAAGAAGACATCCAACTCATCATTGAGAGAACTGAACTTGAAGTAGGTGATGTAGTCTTCTTTGGTGCAGGTGATAAGAAAACTGTACTTGACTATATGGGACGCTTTAGAATCTTCATCGCAGAGCATGAGAAAATGAACTTAATTGATAAAGATGCATACGAGTTTGTATGGGTTGTTGATTTTCCAATGTTTGAAGTTGAAGATGGTCGCGTAAAAGCACTGCACCATCCATTTACTATGCCAAAAAATCTTGATAAAGAAGATGTCGAAGAGATAGAGTCTATCGCTTATGATATCGTTCTTAACGGTGTTGAGCTTGGTGGTGGGTCTATTCGTATCCATAAAGAAGATATTCAAGAAAGTGTATTTAAACTCCTTGGTATCGATGAAGAGGAAGCTCAAGAGAAGTTTGGTTTCTTACTTGATGCACTGAAATTTGGTGCGCCTCCACACGGTGGTTTTGCACTTGGATTTGACAGACTTATGATGCTTATCTCTAAAACAGCAAGCATCCGTGATGTTATCGCATTCCCTAAAACACAAAAAGCTTCTTGTGTACTTACACATGCACCTTCACCGGTTGATAACCAGCAGCTGCGTGACCTTCATATCAGACTGCGTGAGCAGACAAAAGCGTAAACCATGAGTAAAAAACTCTTTTTAATTATCGGAGCTCCCGGCTCTGGTAAAACTACCGACGCAGAACTTATCGCAAAAAATCATGACAACATTTCACACTACTCTACCGGAGATATGCTCCGCGCTGAAGTCGCAAGCGGCAGTGAACGCGGTCAGGAGATAGATAGCTACATCTCTAAAGGTTTGATTGTTCCTATTAACATCGTAATTGAGACAATTGTCAGTGCCATCAAATCTGCACCGACAGATGTTGTTATCATCGATGGATACCCTCGAAGTATAGAGCAGATGATGGAACTAGACAAATATCTGCAAAATCATAATGATGTAGAGCTTGTCAGTGTCATTGAAGTAAGAGTGAGTGAGGAAACAGCAAGAGAGCGTGTTCTTGGACGCGCACGTGGTGCAGATGATGATGAAAAGGTCTTTAACAACCGTATGAAGGTCTATACAGAACCACTTCAGGAGATTCGTGATTTCTATACTGAAAAAGGCATCTTAAAAGTTATCTCCGGTGAGGGAACTATCGAAGAGATAGTAAGTGAGATGGAAACTTTCATCAGCTCAAAACTATAAAGCAAGGCACTTTTTTGCAAAAATTTATACTCAAACTTTTTCCGGAGATTATGATAAAAGGCTCTTCTGCCAAACGCCAGATGACAGGACAGCTCTATAACAATCTCCTTACCATACTAGAGCGCGTAAACAAAGATATAAAAGTAGTAAAATACTCTGACAAGATAGAGGTCTTTACACCAAAAGAGTTCCTGCCGGAAGTACGTGAAAAACTTTTAAATACTCCCGGAATTGAACAGATTCTTGAGGTTTTACAGTTCAACGGTATGGACAGTCTTGATAAGATAAAAACAAAGGTACGTGAGCTTTTTGCCGACTCACTCAAAGATAAAACCTTTGTTGTAAGAGTCAAACGCTCAGGAAAACATGAATTTAAATCAATCGATATCGAGAGAACGGTTGGTGGACATCTGCTAGCTAACTCTGAGGCAAAAGGTGTACAGCTTAAAAACCCTGATATCACGCTGCAGATGGAACTCATTCAAGACCAGCTCAATATCATCACAACAAAGTACAAAGGTCTTAGCGGCTTTCCTATCGGTACACAGGGAGATATTCTCTCACTCATGTCAGGTGGATTTGACTCTACGGTAGCTTCCTACCTTACAATGAAGCGTGGTATAAAAACACACTTTATCTTCTTTAATCTTGGTGGTATGGCTCACGAGATAGGTGTTAAACAGGTTGCACTTTATCTCTGGAATAAGTTTGGTTCATCGCATAAAGTAAAATTTATCTCTGTTCCTTTTGATGATGTCATAGAAGAGATTTTTCGCTCTACTCCACCGACATATATGGGTGTAACACTCAAACGTCTTATGCTTATAGCTTCTGAAAAGATTGCAGATACAATGGAGATAGATGCACTTGTAACAGGTGAGAGCGTTGCACAGGTTTCAAGCCAAACACTGCGTAACCTAGCTCTCATAGACCAAGTGACCAACAAACTTGTTCTTCGCCCACTTGCAACGGTTAATAAACCGGAGATTATCAACATCGCTAATGAGATAGGCACACGTCATTTTGCAGAAAATATGCCAGAGTACTGTGGTGTTATTTCTCAAAACCCTATCACACATGGTTCATTTAAGCGTATGGAGAAAGTTGCACAGAAATTCAACTACGAAGTTTTAGACAAAGCTGTAAAAGATGCTCAACACCTTAGCATTGATGAGATTGTAGAAGATATCTCTAATCAAGCACCGATTGAAGTAATAGATGATATCAAAAATGGAAACTATACGGTCATTGATATCCGTCCTGAAGAGGAGTGTATCGAACTACCGTGTGAAACACTTAAAATTCCGTTTCACAAGCTTAAAAAAGAGTTTAAAAAACTACCAAAAGATAAAGAGTATCTACTCTACTGTGATAAAGGGATTATGAGCCAGCTCCATGCACAATATCTGCGTGATGCAGATGAAGCTGAAAATGTGAAGGTTTATAGACCGAAAGAAGAGTAAAAAATACTCTTCTTCTTACTATTTTTCGAGCCCAGAAACGATAGCTTCTTCAACATCTTTGATATCAGCAGTACCATCTACTCTGATATATTTGATATTTGGATTTTTAGCCGCTTGCGCTTTGTAGTAGTCGATTAAAGGCTCTGTTTGTTCGTGATAGACTTTAAGTCTGTCTTTTACAACTTCTTCTTTATCGTCATCACGTTGAACTAAATCTTCACCCGTAATATCATCTTTACCTTCTATTTTTGGCGGATTGTAAACTATGTGATATGTTCTACCGCTTGCAAGGTGTGCACGACGACCGCTCATACGTTTTACAATCTCTTCATCTGGTACATCAATCTCAATGACCGCATCAATCTCAATACCTGCATTTGTCACAGCATCAGCTTGTGGCAGTGTACGAGGGAAACCATCTAAAAGGTAACCATTTTTACAGTCATCCTGTGCTATACGATCTTTTACAAGACCGATGATAATCTCATCCGTTACCAGTTTACCTGCATCCATTGCAGCTTTTGCCTGTTTACCAAGCTCAGTTCCAGCCTTGATAGCCGCTCTTAACATATCTCCAGTAGAGATTTGAGGGATGTTGTATTTTTTCGTCAAAAATTGTGCCTGTGTACCTTTTCCTGCACCTGGAGCACCTAAAAGTATAATTCTCATAGTATTGTAATGTCCTCTATTTTTTCTTGCAATTATAGTATTTTGAGTTTAAATTAATCTTCTTCTACAAAGCCAAAATCTTCATCATCACTGCCGCGTTGTGCCATCTCGATATCTTCGATAAGCTCTTTTGCTTCTTCTTCGTCCATCTCACCCTCTTTTATATCCGCTAAAACATCTTCAAGATCAGCTTTGAACTCACGGAGCTCTTCGATCTCCTCTTTCGCATCTTCGCTTGCTTCTTTATTATCAGCGATCTCTTCAAAGATCTCATCTAAACGATCATTGATGTCAGGAATAACTCCATTTGCTATCAAATCTTCTAATTTTTTCATGTGTGACATATATCTACACCTTTATTTATTTTTTAGAATTATACTATAATTTGTCTATGAATTTTTATGTAGTAATAATCGGAACAGAGATATTAAACGGTAGACGGCAGGACAAACACTTTGAATTTGTCAAAAATAAACTTGCAAAATACAATCACGAACTATTTGCCTCTTTTGTCATTAAAGATGATGTAGAACTCATTACAAGAACCTATGAGATGATAAAAGCGGATAAAGAGGCTGTTATGTTCTCTTTTGGCGGTATAGGCTCAACACCTGATGATCTCACGCGTGAGATTGCTGCAAAGGTTTTTAGAAACTCTCCACTTATCACGCATGAAAAATTTAAAAAAGATATCATTAAACAGTTTGGTGATGGTGCCTACCCACATCGTATCCGTATGGCAGATTTACCGCCGGATGTAGAACTGCTTTTTAATCCAGTTAACAATATGTCTGGTTTTTCACTCGATAGACGTTTCTTCTTTGTGCCCGGTTTTCCGTCTATGGCACATCCAATGATTACAGAAGCAATAGAAAAACACTTCTCAAACAGTAAGAAAAAGTATAGATACACGCTCTTTGCAAAAACAAGTGAAGAGTCACTCATCTCTTTGATGCAACAACTACCAAAGAACATTGAGCTCTCATCTTTACCTATGTTTATCGACGGCAAACCAAATGTAGAGCTCTCTCTTAGCGGAGAGAATAAAGAGGAGATAGAACACTACTTTGAACTCTTTAAAAAAGAGCTCCAAAATAAAAAAATTGATTATAATTTAAAATAATAATGGATAATGTCGATATATAGACTATCAAAAGTCAAGGAATTTTACCATGTTGATTTGGTTATTGGTACTTTTATTGCTTATCTCTTTTATATATGTTGTTTATCGTATTGTTTACCTTCCTCCAAAAGAAGATCTAAACAATGAAAAAGAACACCACTATACTTTTAAAATATAAGCGAGAAAACTCATGGCAATTGCAATGAACAACCATGTCTTTAAAGGGCACAGAACACTTTTAGGCAATAAATTTGTAACCTATGGTGAACTTGAACTTCCAACACGTTTTGATATCTATCCTACTTCTAAAAGCGGGTTTGACTGGGGCAACAGCTCTCTTGGGTCTAATCAACTGGCTTTTTCTATGCTCTTTCAACTCAGCTCTCAAGAGTTAGCAGAAAAATATGCCGAGCAGTTTATGCGTGATGTAGTCAGAGGTCTACATACAAGAGACTGGGTTTTGAGTGCTTCTGATGTACTGGAGTGGATAGAGAAGCATTGTGAACTTCCTAAAGAGAAACGTAATGAGCCAAAAGTAAAAGTCAAAGCTGCCAACAACATAAAAAAAGCCAAAAAGAGTAAATCAAATGTTGTAAAAGATATCTGTAAAGAGCTAGATATCACACAAAAGCAACTCGCAGAAATCCTTGAAGTACCGGAAGGGACTGTAAGTAGCTGGGCTGTTAAAAATGAAATACCACGTCTTGGGAAAAAAGCCATAGAATTCTACATCCAAAATCGTAAAAATCAAAAAATAGTTGACAGCTACAGAAGTTTTATAGAGCTTCTGCAAGCATCATAAGGACAAAAATGAAACCAAAAGATGAAGTAACAAGAAGTCTGCTGATAGACAGAGAAACATGGGATGATGCGATGCGATACTCACGTGAGCGCTACAAGATGAGTCTCTCCAAAGTTATAGAATCACTTCTGCAGGAGTGGCTTATAAAAGAGAAACGTAAACCACTTGACAACTCAAAACAGGCAAAGTTTTTCGAATAGCTTTCGCTTTATCTACTATCTTGCATAGTTTGTGTTTTGTGGAGCTTCAGGATCATAATCAAGAAGTTCTAAAACAGATTTTTTATTCATTTTTCTTGCAAAGTCAATAGCTGTAAAACCTTTTGTGTCTTTAGCATGTTGATTTGCACCTTTTTCAAGCAAGAGCTTTGCTATCTCTACTCTTCCATAGCATGCAGCAGCCATTAAAGCTGTAAAGCCACTTTTTCTATTTGTCTTGTTAACATCCAAGCCTTTTTCAAGCAGATATGCAACCATCCATCGGTTATCATAAGTGATCGCCATATCGAAGATACTCACACCCTCATCATCAAAGTCAAAGATATCTGCTCCGCTCTCAATAAGCAGAGTAAGTACCTCTTCATCGCATCCTGCACGTAAAGCACATGCAAGTACAGATTCCCCTGCCTCGTTTGTCTCTTGCAGGTCTGCACCGTTTTTAATATATTTTTTAATACCAAGATAGTCGTTATTTTTTAAAAGTTCCAGCCATTTATTCATAATGACAGTATAGTAAAATTTTTATTAGTTGTTTTTATGTATAATTCGCATAACAAATTAATTAAGCGAGAATTCAATGGAAGTCATTCAAACAACTGATGCTTTTAAAGCACTCATAGAAAATATAAAAACAGATACACCAAATTATAAAGACCCTTTAGCATTTGGTATCTGTCGTGTAGATTTAGGTCAATTAAACGTAGATAAATCTCTTCAGGCTACATATCCACTTATCAACTGGGATGAGAACTTTGGTAGTGCGGCAATTTTCATAAGAGCACTTGCAGAACAAGGTATAGAGGTAGACTTCTCTCAAAATGAAGTTGTTTGTAACATCAACTTAGAGTTTTTAAAATCATGTCTTAATGCATTTACTCCTTACAGTGATGAAGCATACGGTGATGCACACAAAAATATTCAGGTTGTATCAGCTCTTTATTCTCAAATCGTAAATAACGGTTCATTCGAGGGTGAGTTCAAAGTATGTTTCATCTTCGAAGATGCAGCTTTAGAGTCTGTAGAAGCGACATATCTTAAACTTTATGCGATTTCTCAGGCTAAAGTTGGTCTGCGTGAGATCAACCTAAACGGTGCATTTGGAGCATTACCAAATGTTGCATGGTCGAACGGTCAGCCAATTGAGCTTGATTACCTGCGTGAGTTTGAGATTGAGTTAAAACTCTCTGGTGAGTATCCACATATTGACTTTGTAGATAAATTTCCAAGATTCCTACAGCACATCATCCCAGCGGACAATACACGTATTTTAGATACTGCTAAAGTTCGTTTTGGTGCACAACTGGCAGCGGGAACTACTGTAATGCCGGGTGCTTCATACATCAACTTCAATGCCGGAACTACTGGTGTAAGTATGGTTGAAGGGCGTATCTCTTCATCTGCTATCGTTGGTGATGGTAGTGATGTTGGTGGTGGTGCTTCAATCCTTGGTGTACTTTCTGGAACTGATGGAAATCCAATCAGTGTTGGTAAGAACTGCCTATTAGGAGCAAATTCTGTATGTGGTATTCCTTTAGGTGATGCATGTATCATTGATGCAGGTCTTGCAATACTCGAAGGAACAAAAATCGGTATCTACTCTGCTGAACTAGAGAAGATCAAAGAGGTAAACAGTGGTGTGTCTATCGAAGGTGAAATCTTCAAAGGAAAACAGCTCGCAGGCCTTAATGGTCTTCACTTCAGACAAAACTCTTTAACAGGTGAGATCACGGCTTCTCGTTCCACAAGAGAAGTAAAACTTAACGCTGAACTTCACTAATACCTTTGAGCTGCTCTTTGTGAGTGGCTCTTTTTACTACTAACACTCTACTAACTATTTTATACAATACTTTCACTACAAACAAAAAATAAAAGGACTTACAATGAAAAAACTCATTAGCATATCAATTTTGGTTTCTTCACTACTCTTTGGGGCAGAGACATATACACAATTTTTAAACACTGCTGTAGAGGATGCTTATGATATTCACAACTATTCTAAAGAAAAAATGGAACAGATGGCACAAAGTGACAATAAGTTACAAGCATACAGCAAAAAATTAGAGTCTTATGAAGCTAAAATATCTAGCTTTTTAGAGAGTCAGACAAAAGAAAGCTTTGAATCAAAAGGGGATGCACAAAAAGCACTTAATAAACTTGAAGAGCTTTCTTTGCAAAGTGTAGTTTTGGCAAAAACTGTTACCTACCTTGCTTCCCACCAAGCTGATAATGCGAATGAGAGTTACAACAATACAATTCAGACTACATCAAAAACAATTTTAAGACTCTCAGATGATATTGGTGTTATGGCAGACAGAATTTTACTGATGGCAAAAGAGATAGGTATCATGGCAGACAGAATAGTAGAGACGCAAGAAATTCAATCTAAAAACCTTATAGCAACACAAAAACTTGCACAATACGCAATGACTTTAACTGATGCACAAGCAACGGCTACAAGAGATAATGTACATAATAATATGAACGCAGGCATGTCAAATATGAACATGAACATTAATCAAATGCAGTCACAACAAGCATCGCAAGCAACAATTCCAATGCATTAGCATTTATGCTATAATTGTAAATAGATGAGGAGTTGACTATGAGTATTTCAAACAATGTGTCGTCCCTACAGGCAAATCAAGTATTTATGAATACAAATGCAAATAATATTGCCAATGTAAATACAGACGGTTTTATCCCTACTAATACACGTATGGTTGATGAAAAGACCTCTGTTCGTGCAACAACGAGACTAGCCGATGATAACGGTTCTACAAAAAGCCAGACAGATTTAGCCAAAGAGCTGCCTGACCAAATTACAATCGGTGGTGTAGCAGAAGCAAATGTTGCTGCTATCAAAACTCAAGATGAAATGTTTGGCTCACTCTTAGATATAAAAGCCTAACTAGTGGGTGAGTATATTCATACTCTTGAGATTACGGAGAATGGAAGCATCTGGATCATAATCTTCTAAATTGCTTCCTAGCTCTAAAGTACTAAAGATAGGTTTTCCTACGATAAAACGCCCTTCTACTCCATCTTTTTTTGTTTTTACACCCCATGTATTATGAAAAACAATCACTTTACCCTCTTTTACTCCAACGTAAAGAAGAATGTGCCCTTTTTTATAAAGCAGTGTCTCAAAAGGAATGGCACTCTCTTTAATCTTTGCAATCTTTTCTTCATCATTTAGATTTTCCAAAGAGATGATTTTGCCTATTTTACTTTGCTCATAGGAGTTTCGTGGCAGCCAAAGACCAAAAGGTGCATAAAAATCACGTAGTATCGAAGAGCAGTCCCGTTGACCATACATCCCTCCCCAACCATATTTTACTTTTGAGACTTCATTGAAAATCATGGTAATATTTGGAGGATTGAACTTCAAAACTCCTTTATGCAATAGCTCTTTTGATATCTTTGACTCTATATAGTATGCTTGATTGTTTTTATAGTTCGAAACAGTTAAAAGTTTATAATCAGAAAATGCATCATCAATTTCTGGAAGCATCATTCCTATACGCGAACGAAAAAGAAAATTACCTTCACTGTCATAAACAGCTGCTCCCTCTTTTATAAAAAACTCTTTTTGTGCAGCCTGATAGAGTTTTGCATATTTTTTTGGGATAAAGACTATATCACGTGCTTTTACCCAACCATATGCAAAACTAGCCTGTATAAAAACCCACTCCTTATCTCGTGAATAGTGTGAAACCAAAACAGGTTTGTTGGGAGCTATACTGGAGTTTTGCAGATAATCAAACGGAAAACCCTCCCCTGCTTTTTTGGGGTCCATCAAGAGTGGCTTCTCACTTGGAAATGCTCGGATATCAAGAGCTTTGAGTGTAATGGCAGGTTTATTGAGTTTTGCAAAATCTTTAAAATTGGATCGTGCATAGATATCTTTGAAAAAAGAGGCCTCTAATGGCTGCAGGTTTTCTCCGTAACTGTTGTCAATTCTAAAAGCACGGTATGCCCACATCGCTTCATGAACAGAGATATCGATTTTATCAATATTCCATGGCTTAAAATAAGATGCTTCATAATCTTCAAGTTTTGCGATATAGTGCGCATCTAAGCCATTTACATAGCTTGAGATATTCTGATCTACAGAGAGTAAATCTTCCAACACTTCCTGTTTTACTTCCTGTGTGAGGTTCTCATCAGGTTTTGGTTCACTTTTAGATGTACATGCTACAAAAAGGAGTGCTAAACCAATAAAATAGATATACTTCAATCTTTCCCTTTAATCAACATCCCCAAATCTACTGATGACTCTGCCAATCACTTCTATTTCATTCGGATTTAACACCTGTGTAGGATAGACAGAGTTATCAGAGATAACATCTATCATTCCGTCCATTCTTTTTTGTACACGTTTGATGAAGAGTCCGGCTTCTGTTCGAATGGTAAAAATACCACCACGATTTAGATCAGTTTTTGCTCTGTTTATAAATACAATGTCATTATAACTAAAAGTAGGCTCCATTGAGTCCCCAGAGACATTAATCGCTTCAATATTTTTAAGCTCACGCTCTCCTCCAAGCATAAATACAAACTGTTCAGGAATTTCCAGCTCTTCTATGGCTTCAAACTCACTATCAGCTCCACCACCAGCACTTGCATTGATATCGCTGAAATATCTTATCATATAGTTATTTGTAGCTTCTACCAAACTCTCAGGTGACTGTCCATAAAGCATCCAGTTAATAGATATGCTTCTCTTGGCACAAAAATCAAGCAACTCTGTAAAAGGTATTTTATTACGTTTTTTCATTGTTGCAAAATTCATTTGTGAGATGCCAAGAACCTCTGCTACATCTTTGTCAAAAACTTTTTTTGGCGCAAACTCAGGAGAGATGATACTTTTAATCTCTTCAACAATATCTGAAAAACTATTCATTTTGACCCCTTTTTTCAGTAAATATATCAAAGTATAGTTAAATTTTGAAAGAAAATCAATAATTATTTGACAATTTGTCATATTTTTTCAAAAAAATCTGTTTTTATGTAATATTTTTACAATTACAAAGAATAAAGGATACAAAATGTCACTTATTATTAAAAATGCAGAAACACTCTTTGAAAGATTTGAAAGTAAAATGGAGTTATGGGCAGAAAAACTTTTTTAAGAATCCTGTTCTTTTTTACGATTCTCTTCTTTTTCCCGTTCTGCCTCACGCTCGGCTGATTTTGTCTTGTGATATCCACCGAAGATAAAGATCATAAATAAGAAAAAAAGTATAAGCATTATCGTATCAACAAATGAGTTCATTATTATGCCTTCTTAAATGTAGTGTAATTTTGACGGATAGCATCATAGAGTACAATACCTGTAGATATTGCCAAGTTTAGACTTCTACCGTCTTTTGTCATTGGAATGGTAATATTTTGCGATTTGTATCGATTTAAAATCTCTTCAGGGATACCTGCTGTTTCACTGCCAAAGAAGATAAAATCACCCTCTTTAAATGCAGCATCAAAATAAGGTCTATCTGTTTTTGTCGTTGCAAAATAGGCATTATCTGTTATCTCATTTTTTTCAAAAAACTCATCCAAAGATTCCCATACATGTAAATCAAGCTTATCCCAGTAGTCAAGTCCCGCACGGCGAACAGCTTTTTCATCGATATCAAAACCAATCGGTTTGATAAGATGTAGTGAAGCTCCGGCATTGACACAGAGTCTGCCTATTGCTCCCGTATTGTTAGGAATTTTTGGATGAACCAAAACAAGGTTAAACATTAAAAGATGACCGTTCTGTTTGCATAGACAAAGATTCTGTCTTCAAGGGCAAGTTTAAGTGCACGTGAGAGAACAACCTTTTCAACATCACGTCCGAGTCTTTGCATATCTCTCCAAGAGTATGCATGGTCAATGTGTTTAACATCTTGTGCGATAATCGGACCCTCATCAAGATTGTTGTTAACAAAGTGTGCAGTTGCCCCGATAATTTTAACACCCCTGTCATATGCCTGTTTATACGGATTTGCACCGATAAATGCAGGTAAGAACGAATGATGAATGTTGATTATTTTTCCCTCATATTCTTCAACAAATCGCGGTGTTAAAATACGCATATACTTAGCAAGTACAATATAATCAACATCAGAAAAACCGTTAATACACTCTATAATTTTGCTCTCATGCTCAGCACGTTCCAAGCCTTCATGTGAGATTGTAATGTAAGGGATATCAAACTTTTTCACTAAGGACTCAAGCTTGTCATAGTTCGATACTACAGCTAAAATATTTGCATCCAATTCCCCTGCTTCATGGCGGATAAGGATATCACCAAGTGCATGCAGCTCTTTTGTCACCATAAGAATAATATTTTTCTTTTTCGGTTCAATGACTTTTATACTCGAACTTATTGGCAAAACATCACGAATCGCGGCTGTCAGCTCATTTTTGTCTACATTGCCATCAACAACAGAACGCATAAAAAATTTATTGCTCTCTTTATCAACAAATTCGCTGTTTGAGAGGATATTGAGGTCATAGTTATAAAAAACACTTGAAATCTTATGAACCAAACCTTTTTCATCATTTGCATCTATTAAAACACGGTATTGACTCACTATATATTTCCTTTTTCTAACTTTTCAACTCTTGCATCAATCGTTGCAAGTGTATATTCTAAAAAGTTAAGTGTCATATCTATCTTTGCTTCAATATTGACATTATTTGGTGCCTGAAAACCTTCAAAAAGCACTAAAAGACGTTCCCGTATAGAATTGAGATAGATAAGTTCACTCTCTATGTTTGACGGGCTCACACTCTCTTCTTTTATAAGAGACTCTTCTTGTTTTGGTACAAATGTATCTTTAATTTCTTCGGCAGAGGGCTGCTGCGTATTTTGGGTGTCATCTTCCATCTCAGCTAATGTTGAGAGTATTACATCTTTTAATTCCATGCTTTTAGTAACCACCTTTCAAACTCTTTAAACTCTACATCTGTATCCATCTTGACAAAGAACTCTTTCATCTGAGTGTTAACCCGTAAGAATTTTTTGCGCATACCAGACAATCTTCTTATGGCAATCTTTGCATCAGAGTTATTTGGGTCTTTTTTCAAGATCTCCTTATAAATCTCTAATGCTTCTTCTTTTAAACCTTGCAGTTCATAGATGTTTGCCAAAGTGAGTGTCTGCATTAAAAAAGCCTTCTACTTCTCTATGTAGTTTGCAATAATTGAACCCATTTCACTTGTTGAGCAAATCTCTTTAGCATCAAACTGTGCCAAGTCCTGAGTTCTATACCCTTCACTAAGAGCACGTTTAATCGCTGCATCAATCTTATCTGCCGCATCATTTTCACCAAGTGCATAACGAAGCATCATAGAAGCTGAAGAGATAGTAGCAATCGGGTTTGCAATCCCTTGACCAGCAATATCAGGAGCTGAACCATGAATCGGCTCATAAACACCGATTTTAGCACCGACAGAAGCTGATGGTAAAAGACCGATAGAACCGGAAAGCATAGAAGCCTCATCGCTTAAGATATCTCCAAAGATATTTCCAGTAAGCATTACATCAAACTGTTTTGGGTCACGAATCAACTGCATTGCAGCATTATCTACATACATATGTGAAAGTTCAACTTCTGGGTACTCTTTGGCTACCTCCTCAACAGTCTCACGCCACAGTTGCGAAACATCAAGAACATTCGCCTTGTCAATAGAGCAAACACGTTTGTTACGAGTCATCGCAATTTTAAACGCCTGATGTGCAATACGAATAATCTCTTCACGAGTGTAAACCATTGTATTCCAGCCTTTATCTTCAGTACGGCCTTTTGGCTCACCAAAATAGATCCCACCGATAAGCTCACGCACTACCATTAAATCAACACCTTTAACGATTTCAGGCTTGAGTGACGATGCATTTGCAAGTTCATCATAAACCACAGCAGGACGTAGATTTGCATAAACACCAAGCTCTTTTCTAAAACGTAAAAGTCCGCTTTCAGGACGCTTTTCACGTGGAAGATTATCCCACTTTTCTCCACCGATAGCTCCAAAAAGTACAGCATCAGAGTTTAATGAACCAGAGATTGTCTCTTGTGGCAATGGATCACCTGTGATATCGTAAGCGATTCCACCCATCAGTAACTCTTCATAATTAAAATGAAAACCACTGTATGAAGCTACCGCATCAAGTACTTTCACTGCTTCATCAATAATCTCAGGACCAATTCCGTCCCCTTTAATAAGTGCTATTTTATATGATTTCATCTATTTTTTACCTTCTATCTCATTTTGTGCAAAGTTCATAAGTCCGCCTGCATCTATCAGTTCCTGCATAAATTCAGGAATCGGAGTAAAATTATATGTTTTACCCGTTGTTTTATTTGTAATTGTTCCCGCATTCATATCGATGCTGATCTCATCGCCCTCTTTAATTTCACTTGCCTCTTTAAGCTCAAAAATAGGCAGTCCCATATTGAAAGCATTTCTATAAAAAATTCGTGCAAATGTCGGTGCAACAATTGCTGCAACACCCGCAGCCTTAAGAGCGATTGGTGCATGTTCACGGCTTGAACCACAACCAAAGTTCTCATCAGCAACGATAATATCACCTGGAGTCATCTTGTTTACAAACTCTGGGTCGGCATCTTCCATAACATGTTTTGCTAACTCCTCCGGAACCGAAGTATTTAAGTAACGTGCAGCTATGATTAAGTCTGTGTCGATGTCTTTTCCAAATCTCCAAACTTTACCGTTTATGTTTGCTTTTTGCATATAAAATCCTAATGTTTTACTAAATAATTTTGCGATTATATCCAAAAAGTGATTGTAGTTTTATAAAGCCTTTAATTCTCACTGAAAAATTTAAAATTATTGCGGCCTACTTCTTTGGCTCTGTACATTGCCATATCAGCATTTTTTATCAACTCCTCAGCATCTTTTGCATCTTTAGGGTAGATAGCGATACCAATACTTGTACTGATACTCAGTGAAGATTCTCCGAGCTCTATAGGCTCTTGCATTGCAGTAATGATTTTGTGGGCAACAGTTTTAGAAGTTGTCAGTTCTTTGTTCTCTTCTAAGATAATCATAAACTCATCACCACCTATGCGTGCCAAAGTATCAGCAGCACGCAGACACTCTTGCAGACGCTCTGCAAAACGTTTTAAAATCGCATCACCTACATCATGACCATATTGATCATTGATCTGTTTAAAAAAGTCGATATCCAGGAAAAAGACTGCAATGGCATTCTCATTTCTATCCGCCTTTTTCATCGCTACACTCAGTCTGTCATTAAATAGTGCTCTATTTGGCAGGTCGGTGAGTTCATCATGGTTCGCTTTATATGAAAGCAGGTCTTTTTGCTTTGTTAGCTCTTTTTGATAGTTCGAGAGCTCAGACATCATCATATTGAAATTTTTGGCAAGTTCACCTATCTCATCGCTATTGTAAACCTTTACATGTGTGTCAAGCATTTTTGTATTAATGATTTTTGTTGTGCTTTTATTAAGTTCGGAAACCGGAATAAGTATTTTACGACTTAGTATTTTATAATAGCGTGAAGTAAGAAGAATCGCAATAATAATAATCAATGTGATGACAAAAGTCTGTGTTAAAAGATGTTCAATGAATTTATCCATAGAGTGTATAAGGACAAGATAACCAATCGTTTTCTCATCGGCAATCACCGGCATTACTGTGTATAGTTCCAAACCTTTCCAGAACTGTTTTTCTTGAAGCTTAAGAGTTTTAATCAGTTTGTTTTCTTTGTATGGCTCACTCTTGACATACATACCAAGCAGCTCTCCGTTTTTTCCCAAAGCATACGCTTCGAGTATGTTTTTGGCATGTTTCAGTGAAGAGAGGGAGTCTTGAATGTTTTTTGTGTCTTTAAACAACATTGCCGGAACAATGTTTTTTGCCAGGACTTTGGCAAATGTTCGATTTTGATATTTGACAATTTTTGTGCCATCGATATATTGATAAAGAACAATAAAGATGATTGCGATAACCCCTGCAATAATTGCTGCAGAAAGGTTCATAAAATTGAGCTTTTTTGCGATACTGAGATTATTGTAAAACTGCAACATCTTTTTTTGTTGTCCCTATCAAAATATTTAAAATTTTTCATATAATATCATAAGATGTGTTATAATCAGCCTTAAAAAATAATTATAATGAAAGTTTTCAATTGATAAAAACAATTTTTTTTACTCTTTTTATACTTTATTTCTCCGCTTGTGTACTATCACAAAAGCCAGCTTCCATCATAATAGAAGGAAAACCCATTAAAGAGCCTCCTTTTACATATATGTTTGTAACTACTGACCAAAATCCATTTAAAAAAGGAGAGAGAGTCAAAGTTTATGGGCTTCAAAACGGTATTGCCAAAACATCAAAAGGGAATATAGAGCATAGTAAACTTGAAAAAGAGCGAAGTGAATTTCAACTTTTCATAGAATCTCCAAATGCAACACGTATCCGTATTCTCAACATTAAACCAAAATATAAAAATGGTATTTGGCTTAAAGCTGGAAAATATCACATAGAGCTCACGGCACCAAAGCACTATACTCATAAAGGGTGGATAACGCTGAAAGAAGACAGACACCTGAGCATCGCTCTTAAGCGCAAGAAGAACATCTCTCAAGGCTATATTTATTGGCATGAGATAAAAAGTGTAAAATATATAAACGGTGCTTTTTGGCAAGATATGGTAAAGAACAAACAATCACAAATGAATTGGAAAAGTGCTGAAAAATACTGTAAAAAACTCTCTGTCTTTGTAAATCGAGATATCACATTAAATGAGTTTCGCCTGCCAACCGAGCAGGAGTTGCTTGAACTGCGAAAATACAACAGCTATCTGGACTATTCTGGAACGATTTACTGGTCATCAACTATTGACAAACAGCATCCGCAATTTGCAAAATATGTCTATATAAACAAAGACAAAAGTGGCTGGTATGATAAAAACGGGAAGACCTATGTGCGTTGTATCTCCAGAAAAAACTACCCTACAGAGCTCTCCTTGCATCAACTTGTAAAATATCTTACAAAACATGAACATTACAAATATAGAGAGGCCTATGAATTTGCAGTTGATCTAAAATACGGAAAACCAATCATAAAACATGTTGTCAAGCGAAATGACCATAAGATAGAGTTTACACTGCGCTCACAGAAATATGACAAAGATAAAAATTATTTTTATTATAAAAACCATACGGTAAAAGAGAGTAAGAAGATCATAAGAGACCCTGATATCAAGTTTGAAATTATTAATGACAAACTTGTATTCAGAGAGATTAAGTAGGAAGCTTATCGCTTCAGATTATTTGTCGTTTGAAGCATTTCATCACTTGTTGTAATGATTTTTGAGTTGGCATCATATGCACGTTGTCCAGTGATCAGGTCTGTAAGTTCAACAACAAGTTCCACATTAGAGAGTTCAACAAAACCCTGACGCAATGTTCCGAGTCCGTCAACACCTGGAATACTCTCAACTGGCTGTCCTGAAGCATCCGTCTCTAGGTAAATATTATCTCCCATAGAGTGCAATCCTGCAGGATTGATAAAGTTTGTTGTCTGAATCTGACCGATTTGAGTGGCTTGTGTTTGACCGGGTTGGACAACAGTAACTGTCCCATCTGTACCGATACTGATACTTGTTGCATCAGGTGGAACAACGATTTGAGGGATGAGATAATAGCCGTCACTATTTACTATTGCACCGTCTTGATCGAGTTTAAAAGCACCATTTTTTGTATAGACTTCTGTTCCATCAGGAAGTTCAAGCTTGAAAAAACCACGTCCGGTAATGGCAATGTCAAGCTGATTATCCGTCTGCTTCAGACTTCCTTCTGAAAAGATTTTATTGATAGCAGTTGAACGTACACCAAGCCCTACTTCGATTCCTGTTGGAGACTTTGTAGTATCACTTGTAGAAGTCCCTGCATATTCCATTACATGGTACATTAAGTCTGCGAACTCTGCACGTCCTTTTTTAAACCCGATAGTATTTACATTGGCGATATTATTAGCTGTTGTATCGATCTGTGTCTGCATTCCCAACATTCCTGTTGAAGCAGTATATAGTGATTGCATCATGGCTTTGTTATTCTCCCTTTACTTTATGCTTTTTTAGCAATTTTTTCAATTGCATCTCTGTTCATCTCATTCATCTGTGTATCCATCGCTTTTTGATACATACCAACAAGTCTGTTTGTCTCTATGAGCTGTGTCATCATCTTTACAGCATTGACATTGCTCTTCTCCAAAAAGCCTTGGTTAACAGCACCACTCTCTTCGCTTATCTCCAAACGCTTCATATCATCCAGTCTGTAGAGATTATCTCCCTCTTTTTTGAGATAACGAAGATTATCCACATTGGCTATAAAGAGTTTTTTATTCTGTGTAAGTGTTACGGAACCCGGTACATTTGTATAAATCTGACCATTCTTGTCAATATCTATCACACTGTCAACTGTAGAGAAACTGATACCCTCTTTACTTTTAAAGTAATCATCGCCAAGGACTTCGTATCCTTGCTTTGTAACAAGTTTTCCTTCATCATCCAGTGAAAAGGAACCATCACGTGTCAGACGGACACCTTCTGGAGTTTTTACAGCGAAAAAAAGATTCTCACGTGAGAGTGCCACATCGAGAGGATTTGAAGTCTTTTGCAGATTACCGACTGAAAAGTTTGTATACTCATCTACAACCTGAGGAGCTTTTGTCATAGTCCTGTTTAAAAACTTTGCAGCCTCTTTTGTATTGTTCTCATTTGGCAGTTCATCTCTTTTTTGTTGATAAAGACGCATAAAATCACCAATAATGAGATTATCTTCTTTATAACCGTTTGTATTTACATTTGCCAGATTGTTCGCAATGGTGTCAAGTCTGTTAAACTGAGTCACCATTCCAGCAGCAGAACTATAATAGCCTGTTTGCATCTATCACCTCTGTTTTGCATTATTTTCAAGACTAAAAGCAAAGGGTGTTCCAGTTAAGCAAGAGCCAACATATAACTTTATAGATAACATCATATAAAATAAAAACAAGAGCTTTTTAAGATAATTTCGGTATAATCCACCTTTTAAAAACCTTAAAAGCAATGGAGCAACCTCCGATATGACAGCAAAAGAACTCAACAAAGCCCTGGAGACCTTTTTCCAGGAACATAAGTCAAAAGATTGTGTCACTTATGAATCAATCATTGACCTTTTTGAAAAGCAACCTACAGCCGCACAGGCAAAAAATATTTTAAAACTTGCAAATAAATACAATAAATGTCTCTATACAGCAAGTGAACATGCAAAAAAACTCAACGATCAAGAAGCAGAAGCTCGTCGTGATGCACAGAGAAAGATGCTTGAAGACAATGAAACGGACAAGTTTGACATCTTAAAAGAGCATGAACTTCTTGAGTGGTCTCGTTCAGACTCTCCTGTTCGTATGTACCTGCGTGAGATGGGGCAAATTCCACTGCTTACAAAAGAAGAAGAGATTGAGATCTCTAAAAAGATTGAAGCCGGTGAGAGCATTATCATTGATGCTATCTGTTCTGTTCCGTATCTCATTGATTTTATCTTAGACTATAAAGAGCCGCTTATCAACCGTGAAAGACGTGTTAAAGAGCTTTTTAAATCATTTGAAGACGAAAAAGATGATGATGACGGTGATGATAGTGATGATGGTGAAGAAAAAGCACTCTCTGCAAAAGACAAAAGCAGAGTAGAAAAAGTCACAACAAGCTTCAAAGCCCTTGAAAAAGCTAAAAAAGATTGGATGAAAGCACTTGATAAAGCTCCTGAAAATCTTGACAGCCAAGAGCTTACAGAAGAGATAGTACACTACTACTTAACTGTAACATACAAAAAAGCTGTTTTAAAAGAGAAGCTTCTTGATTTGGGTCCAACTTCAAAGCTTATCAATGAACTTGTAAAAGCTATGGAGACTGCACTCAAATCTGATGAAGGATATGACAAAGAGCTAAAACGTCTTGAGTACAAACTTCCACTCTTTAATGCAACACTCAAAGCAAACCATAAAGTACTTGTTGAGAAGATTCAGGACCTTACAAAAGAAGATATCGCAAATATGGTTCCAGAAGCGACAATGGTTTCAACATATATGGAGATTAAAAAACTTGTTCAGACAAAAGAGGCATCAAAAAACTCTTTTGATATGGAACCTGAAAAACTTGCTGATATTTTAGAACAGATTAAGCGTGGAAAGAATATCTCTGAAATCTCTAAAACAAAGATGGCAAAATCTAACCTGCGTCTTGTTGTATCTATCGCAAAACGTTACACAAACCGTGGGCTTCCTTTCCTTGACCTAATCCAAGAAGGAAACATCGGTCTGATGAAAGCTGTTGATAAATTTGAATACCAAAAAGGATATAAGTTCTCAACTTACGCTACATGGTGGATTCGTCAGGCTATCAGTCGTGCTATTGCTGACCAGGCTCGTACGATTCGTATTCCTATTCATATGATTGAGACAATTAACCGTATCAATAAAATCATGCGTAAACACCTCCAAGAGCATGGTAAAGAGCCGGATGTTGAAACAATTGCACAGGAGGTCGGTCTCTCAGTTGAAAAAGTTAAGAACGTTATCAAAATAACAAAAGAGCCGATTTCTCTTGAAGCACCTATCGGTAGTGAGGAAGATGGTCGTTTTGGTGATTTTATCGAAGATAAAACTTCACTCTCTCCATCAGATGCAATTCTTAAAGATGACCTACGCATCCAAATTGAACAGGTCTTAGAGCAACTCAATGAGCGTGAAAAAGCCGTTATCAAACTCCGCTTTGGAATTATGGATGATGAGAGTGACAGAACCTTAGAAGAGATTGGTAAAGAGCTCAGCGTTACACGTGAGAGAGTTCGTCAGATTGAATCATCTGCGATTAAAAAGCTCAAGCACCCTAAAGTTGGTCGTAGACTGAAAAACTATATAGAAGAGTAAACGCAAATGACACTAGAGCAGCAGTGGATAGAGTATGACTACAACCCTTTCATACTCTTTAACAGTAACGGAAAGATAGTTTCACTTAACTCTGAAGCACAATTCTTACTAGGCTCCACTACTGCACATGAACTCTTTGAACTAGCAAAAACCTATGCAAGTATCAACTTTGGTTTTAAGACAACATTTATTGAACTAGAGTATGGCCGTTACAAATTCTTTGGTCTTACTGTCGGCTACGAAGATGAAGAACAGATCGGAATAAAGCTCTATCAGGCTCCATCATACAAACTCAATACTACAAAACCAAATGGTGAACTTACAAATATCTTTACTATCATCGATCTTTGTATTGCTACAAACTCCATCAACTCTGATATTTTATTTAAAAAAGATTTTGACCCGACCATTCCTGATGTTATTGTAAACTCGAACAATCTCATAAAACTGCTTAATAAAATTTATGAGTACTTTAAAGCCAATGATACGATACTAACAAGAGTATTTTTCAGAATTGGGGAGCATATTAAATTTGAAGATAAAAAATACAGTATCTTCTCTATTGCTGTAAAAGCAGAGCATTCAGATGAAAACAGAGCAAATGAACTGGAAATTCTTGCCAAAAACAGTAACTTCTATATCGATATCAACGATAAACAAGTTACCATCAACCTTCCGATGATAACTTCTTAAGCAAAAATCTCTTTTGAGATGAAAGAGCCTGCTATAATACCTATAAAAAGAGATGGCAGATAATACCATAACTCCAAAATATTATTGTTTTTGAGTGCGATAAATCCAAGAACTAAAAAAAGATACGGAACAAGTCGAAAGAGTGAAATCCCACCCTTTACACCATACTTCATATTTTTCACATTGAGCGGTTTGACTTTTGCTTTTTCTTCTTTGACTATCTCTTTAAGGTTTAACTCTTCTGGTGGAGCATCATTTATCTCTATATCATCATACAGTTCATGAGGGTCTTCTATTTTGTCAAGGAGATCTCTCTCCTCTACATACTCACCAGATTCTACTTTTGCCAAAACCATTCTTTTGTAAGCATACGAAGCGCCTATGATGATAAAAAGTGCAGATAAAAAGGCTGTCTCAACATTAGCAAATACTTTTGATGAAAAAAAGTAAGAGATCAAGATGACAGCCTGAAGAATTACAAATAGACTAATAGCTTTTTTCACCATAATCCTCATCATCATCTTCATCATCATCTATCTTTTTCTTGATAGCATAACGAGGCTGCTTGGAGAGCTCCTCGAACTCTTTGTACTGCTTTGAGTAGGCCTTGTAAACATTTAAAATCGCTGCTGCAATTCCAATGAATACACCTATCCAAAAAGTCCACGCTACACCTGTAACATTTTTTAAAAGCCACCCTATTCCAACACCAATGATGACAGCAACAACCATGGAGATTCCTAAAGAGAGGCTGTCTGCTGCTTCTATAATAGGTTTTACACGAGGCTTGTGTTCCTCTTGTTCATTCTCAGCCATTTGTTATTGCCTTAAATACTCGCTTACTTGCTTCAATAGTATCTTCAATCATAGTATCTGTTGTAGCAGTTGAGATGAAACCTGTCTCATAAAGTGAGCAGGCGAAGTAGAAACCTTCATCAAGCATTCCTGCATGAAACTTCGCAAATAGTTCTGCATCACATGTTGTTGCATCATGAAAGTTTTTGACCGGATTTTCATTGAAGAAAAACCCAAACATAGACCCACGTGTATCTATCTGCATTGCAATACCATGCTCACCTGCAGCCTCACGCATACCTTCTACAAGTCTCTTTGCACGAGTGTTTAAAACATCGATGATTTTTGCATTCTGCTTGAGCTTTGTCAGTGCTGCATATCCTGCTGCCATTGCAACTGGATTTCCAGAGAGTGTTCCTGCTTGATAAACCGGACCTTCAGGAGAGAGTTTTGCCATGATGTCACGACGACCTCCAAAAGCACCAACCGGCATACCGCCACCAATAACTTTGCCAAGCGTTACAAGGTCAGGTTTTACACCCGTAATACTCTCAGCCCCATGCAGTGTTGCACGAAAACCACTCATCACCTCATCAAAGATAAGCAGTGCTCCATTGGCATCACAAAGCTCACGCAGCTCATGTAAGAACTCTTTATCTGCAGGTACCAGTCCCATATTACCGGCAATCGGCTCGATGATTACACAAGCGATATCGTTTGAGTCTGCAAAACACTGCTTCACGCTTTCAATGTTGTTATACTCTGCCAAGAGTGTATGTTTTGTAAAGTCAGCCGGCACACCTGGACTACTTGGGTTTCCAAATGTTGCAGCACCACTTCCGGCTTCAACTAAAAGCGAATCAGAGTGTCCGTGATAACACCCCGTAAACTTTACAATATCATCACGTCCTGTAAATCCACGAGCAAGACGAATAGCACTCATTACAGCCTCTGTTCCACTACTTACAAAACGAACTTTGTCAATTGAATCGAACAGATCAACTACGAGCTTTGCAAGCTCGGTCTCTGCTAATGTCGGTGCTCCAAAACTCAAACCATGCTTCACAGCATCTATAACAGCATTTTCAATCGTCTCATCACGATGCCCAAAGATAAGCGGTCCCCAAGACTGTACGAAGTCCACATATTTGTTTCCATCAATATCTTGAAGATATCCACCTTCACCTGCTGCGATAAAAATAGGTGTTCCCCCTACACTTTTAAATGCACGAACCGGTGAATCAACACCCCCCGGAATCAATTCCTGTGCTTCATTAAACGCTTTTTTTGATGCTTCTGTATTCATTAAAAACCTTATAGATGATATTAGAACTTCTTGTAGAAGTCTATATTTCTAATTATATCCAACGTTACGTTAATATTGATTTGTTATAATCTTGAAAATAAATCATTATGGATGCTTGTGAATAGATCTACCTTTGCTCTTTTTGTTGCCTTACTCATTCACTTAGTACTCTTTTTACTGCTGTGGATTCTCTTTGCTACACTTTCAACGACAACTAAACAGCTAAAGCCTCAAGAGAAAAAGATAAAAATCTCACTTAAAGAGATGCCTATTAAGCACAAAAAATCCGGTCTGACAAAGAAAAAAATTCCCGAGCCAAAAATAGCACCGCCGATGCCAAAAGGCTCACAACTGAAAAAAATTGTAAAAGCTGTCAAGTACGAACCAAGCAAACCTGTTAAAAAACCAAAACTCAACAAGCCTAAAAAAGTAACGAAGAAAAAGCCGCCAAAGCCTAAAGTAGAACCTTTACCGCCTCAAAAGCCATACATTCCACTTTTAGCAGAGAAAAAAGATCATAATATTACAAAACCTGTCAAAAAAGAGCCAAAGAAAAAAGAAGCACTTGCATGGCTCTATGAAGATGTCTCTGAAAAAGAGAGTAAGACAAAGAAAAAGTCTACACAAAACGGCAGCAGTATCTCCCAAGATATCAAAGAGCTTTATGGAGAAGAGTTTGGAAAACTCTCACCTGGGCAACAGCAATATATCTTGGATAATCAAGAGATTATGCGCCGTATCACACAGCAGGTACTTATCCGTGTAGCACGGGTTAATATTCCCAGAGACTTAAATGTTAACAGACATAATGTTATAGAGTTTAAACTTCATCCAAACGGTGATATGACAGATTTTAAGTTTCTCTCAAAAAGTGGTTACTATATCTTAGATGACACAACAAAAGAGACGATAGAGTATGCATACAGCAGATACCCACGTCCAAAAGAGACAACACTTATTCGCTACAATGTATTTTATAATTTAGCCAGATATTAATAACTTAAAAAAAGAGGAATTGGGCTATAATAACATAATTACTCCTATAAGGTTACTTTTTAATGACTAGAAAAACTCTTTCATCCCTGTTCATAGCTACGGTTCTGCTTCTAAGCAGTTGTTCCCAAGAAGCAACACAGACAAAGAAACAAGAGCTCCCTCCTCTTAAAGTAAAAACAATTACCATTGAAACGAAAAGCGTGCCTATCTGGACACGTTTTACGGGAAAGACAAAAGCAAGTTCACACCAGGAAGTACGTGCTCGTGTATCTGGTGTTTTGGAAAAAGTCTATTTTCAGGATGGTCAAACTGTAAAAAAAGGACAAAAGCTCTTTAAGATCGAACAAGACCAGTATATCGCTGCACTTAATGCCGCAAAAGCACAAAAGGCACAGGATGAAGCAGCGCTCGCACTGGCAAGAGCCGATGTTGCAAGATATACACCACTTGTAAAAGAGGGGCTTGCTCCTCGGGCTACACTTGAACAGTATCAGGCAAAACTTGCCTCTTTAAAAGCTGCCATAGAGGGTGACAAAGCAAAGATAAAAGAAGCGAAAATACAACTTGACTACACAATCATAAGATCCCCAATCTCTGGACGCGTAAGTGCAAGAATGATCGATGTTGGCAACCTTGTAGGTCAAGGTGAGTCAACACTGCTGACCACCATCATGCGTATTGATCCGATTTATGCTTACTTCTCCCCTTCTCAAAATGATGTCAGAGTTATGCAAAAATACCGTGACAAACAGAATCCTGATGCTTTTATTGAGGTTGAGAGTTCTTTAGGGAACATTCGTCTTGATGGATATGTAGACTTTTCAGACAATATTGTGGACCCACTTACATCCACGATTACAATGAGAGCAACAATTAACAACCAAGAAGGAAAAATCCTTCCTGGTACCTTTGTATATGTCAATGTATTCATCACAGACCAGCATAAGTTTAAAATGATTCCACCCGAAGTAATTTTTAATGACCAACTTGGAAAATATGTTTATATTGTGGACAATAACTCCACTATAAAAAGAGCTGACATTAGCACCGGTTATTCAAATCGCTACTATGTCAGTATAGAAAAAGGCCTAAAAGATGGAGACAGAGTTATCATCTCAGCATTTATGAAACTAAAACCAGGCAGAAAAGTTGAAGCACTTGATGCGACAAAAGAAGAAGGTATTAATGCAATTTTAGAAAAAAACAATCTGATTCCAAAAAAGAGATAACAAATGTTTTCAGTAACTTTTATAAAACGGCCTATTTTAGCCATTGTCATCTCTCTGATCATTATTATAGCCGGTCTTGTCTCACTCAAAATTCTACCAATTTCAGAATATCCGGATGTTGCGCCTCCTACTGTCAGTGTAAGTGCTACTTATACAGGTGCCAATGCCTATGTGGTTGAAGATACCGTTACCCGTGTTCTTGAAGATAAACTCAATGGAATCAAAGGTGTTATCTATATGGATTCATCTTCTACATCAAATGGTCGTGCGAACATTAATGTCTACTTTCAACCTGGTTATGACATCGATATTGGTGCAGTTGATGTACAGAACAAAGTTGCCACTGCCACTGCATCTTTGCCTCCAGAGGTTGTCGCACAGGGTGTTATTGTTGATAAGAAAAGCCCTTCTATTGTCTGTCTTATTACAATTACCGGAGATGAGAGGTATGATGCAGCTTTTTTATCTAACTTCGTAAATATCAATGTTCTTGATGAAATCAAGCGTATCCCAGGTGTTGGTAAAGCTGAAAATATGGGAGAGAAAAAGTACTCTATCCGTGTTTGGCTCAATCCTGACAAGATAAAAGCCCTCGCTCTTACTCCTATGGATGTAATCAATGCCATTAAGAGCCAAAACAAGCAGGCTTCCATCGGTAAAATTGGGGGTATGCCAACATATGACAATCAAAAACAGGAATTTACCCTTACAACAGAAGGTCGTCTCTCTGATGTTAAAGAGTTTAAAGATATCGTACTCAAACGCAAAGATGATGGCTCTTTAGTCTACCTTAGTGATGTCTCACGTGTTATCTTGGGAAGTGAGAGTTATGATTGGAATGCCATATCAGATAAAAAACCGGCTGGTCTTATCGGTGTATATCAACTAGGTGATGCAAATGCCCTTGAGATTAGAGAAAAGCTTCAAGAGACGATGGAGCGACTTGAGCGTCGCTTTCCTGATGGAGTTCACTGGAATGTACCATACGATACAACAAAATATGTCAAAGTGGCTATTAACAATGTTGTAACCAATCTTTTTATGGCAGTTGGTCTTGTAATTCTCATCATCTTTATATTTTTGGGATCTTGGAGACCTACAGTTATCGCTTCTGTTGCTATACCGGTTTCACTGATTGGTACTTTTGCCATTATGTATTTAGCAAACGGCTTTTCCATCAACTTCTTAACACTTTTTGGACTTATCTTGGCCATTGGTATTGTTGTTGATGATGTTATCTTGGTTGTTGAAAATGTTGAGGTCATTTTAGAAAAAGAGCCTGATTTAACAGTCCCTCAGGTTGTCAAAAAAGCAATGATTGAGCTTATTGGTCCGATTATCTCAACAACTCTTGTTTTAGTTGCTGTTTTTGTGCCTGTTTCTATGCTTCCGGGTATCACTGGTTCTCTCTATCAACAGTTTGCCCTGACTATCTCTTTTTCTGTAATGATCTCTTCGCTCAATGCACTGACCCTCTCACCGGCACTGAGCTCTATCATTATCAAAAGAAGAAAAAAAGGCGAAAAGAAGTTTATCTTCTTCCAAAAATTCGACGATATTTTTGACAAGATTACCAATAAATATAAAGTAATCATTACCTTTTTCATCAAAATTCGCTACATTATGCTTGGCTTGATCGTTGGAATTTTTTATCTAACCTATTATCTTTTTACACTTATTCCTACAGGATTTGTACCTTCAGAAGATAAAGGGGTATGTATTGTATCTGTCAATTTAAAGTCGGGAACCTCCCTCTCACAAACCACAAAGCTGAGAAAAATTGTAGAAAAAAGACTCTATACTATAGATGAGATTGAAAACGTTATCATCGTAGATGGATATAATATCATTACATCTTCACTTGACAGCTCTTCAGTTGCCATGTTTGTATCTTTAAAAGACTGGAAAGAGAGAACAAAACCCAACCAAAGTGTTGATGCCATTATTTTTAAAATTAAAAAAATTACTATGGATATAAATGATGCAAATATTGCAGCATTTAATCTTCCGGGAATTCCTGGCATCGGTGCAGTTGGCGGATTTGATTTTAGACTGCAGGATTATCTCTCAGGAGATATAACCAACTTAAAACATTATGCAGATGAGATCATAAAAGAAGCTTACAAAGATCCTCGAATTGCTTATGCCTATACAACCTTCTCAAGTAACTACCCAATGTATGATATTAAAATCGACAGAGAAAAGGCCAATGCTTTAGGTGTCAATATATCAGACCTCTTTACGACGATGCAGATCTATCTTGGTTCTGTATATGTGAATGATTTTACAAAGTTTGGTAAGGTTTTCCGTGTCTTTGTTCAAGCTGACAAAGAGTACAGAAGTGCAAAAGAGGATATCGATAAGCTCTTTGTAAAAAACATCAACAATAAAATGGTGCCGCTGAACGCTCTGATTGAAGTAAAAGAGATTATAGGTCCACAAAATCTTTCTCATTATAATATGTACAGAAGTATTCAGATAAATGGTGAAGCAGCATCTGGCTACTCTTCAGGTGAAGCGATGCAGGCGATGGAAGAGATTGCACAAAGAGTCTTGCCATCCACCTATGGTTACGAATGGTCAGGAATGAGTTATCAGGAAAAACTCGCAGGCAATGCACAGATTTATGTCGTCATATTTGTAACACTTGTTGTATTTTTGGTACTCGCAGCCCAGTATGAAAGTTGGATATTACCGCTGATGATTTTACTCTCCGTGCCTATGGTAATCGCAGGTGCCGTTGCAGGGCTGATTTTCATGGGCATCCCACTCAATACCTTTGCACAGGTTGGACTAGTGCTGCTTGTAGCTCTTGCTGCCAAAAATGCTATTCTTATTGTCGAGTTTGCAAAAGAGCTGCGTGAGAAAGGCAACAACATTACTGAGGCAGCTATCAATGCAGGAAAACTCCGTTTTCGTGCCATCATGATGACGATTTTGTCATTTTTATTCGGTATCTTTCCACTTGCTTTTGCAACAGGTGCCGGTGCGATTACACAGATATCTATCGGTGTTGTTTTGATGTTTGGTATGATAGCTGCCACTTTCATATCAACACTCATAGTTCCAGTTCTTTATGTACTTTTGGAGACGATGCGTGAGAAATTTGTCAGTATTGAAGATGAAATAGCAAGAAGGGAGTCACTTTAAATGAAATTTACTGTCATAAAAGCTATACTGCTTCTTTTCATAGTTGCATCATTACAGGCAAAAGAGGTCTATAATCTTGATCAGCTTATAAAGCAGGCACTAGAGAAGTCTCCAGATTTACAAATCAAGATGAAAGAGTATGAAGCTTCACGCAAACGAACAGACAAGATGTTTGGTTACTATCTGCCAAAAGTAGATATTCACGCAGCTGCCGGAGAGATATCTTCAGGAGACATTCCAATCTTTCCAAATTATAAACAGCAAGAAACACTGCTTATGGGAACTGTTTCACTCAAACAGCTCATTTATGATTTTGGAAAGACCGGTGGCAGTTTTGAGAGTTCAAAATATATGCAAGAGTCTTACAGTATGAACAATCTACAAAGCATATCTGATAAGATCAGAGAAGTAAAAAGTGCTTACTATGATGTACTGCGAGCAATGGCACTCATGAACGTTGCGCAAGAGAATCTCAAACTTAACGAATCACAACTCTATCGTGCAAAGAAATACTATGCAGCAGGTATCCGAACAAAAATTGATATCTCTGATGCAAAAGTCAATGTTATCCAAGCACAGATAGATCTCAAAAAAGTCCACTATAAAAGAAAACTTGCGTATGAGAACCTTGATAAGGTTATTGGTATTACAGATATTGAAACACCGTATGTCATCCAAGAACAAAAGCTTAATCTTGATGATATCTTTGCAACGCTGACACCTTATGATATGGATTTAAAAGACTCGGTTGCCTATGCTTATGAACACAGATACAGCATAAAACAGCTTAGCTCTACACTCAAAGCATCAAGCCAAAATATACGTACAGCACAATCAGAATATTTTCCATCACTCTATGCAAGTGTAAACTACACAAGACAAGAACTGAGTGATCCAAAAACAATTCTTCCACAAACACAATGGCAAGCACTTGTAAACCTTGACTGGAATCTATACCAAGGTGGTTCAAGCAGTGCCAACATTGAAGAAAAGCGCATACAGGAACAGATATCAGAGGCAAAGCTGGAGTTTTTAAAACTGCAGATAAAAAAAGATGTAACAGAGGTCTATCTCAATCTCAATGAATCAAAAGACAGAGTAGAACTCTCAGAAGCACTCCTACGAGCTTCCATAGAGAAGTTTAATCAGGCACAAAAACGTTATGCGAATGGTCTTTCTGACTATATTGAACTCCAACAGGCACGTCAAAGCTACATCGATGCAAAATCATCTTTGGTAATTGACTATTACAACTACTATGATGCTTTGGCAAGAATGTATAATGTGATAGGGATGTAAGTTATTTCCCTTCACTCTCGAGCAGTTTTAGAGCCCCTTTGTAGATGGGCTCATCAATAAACCCATACTCTTCATCACTAAAACCGGTTATTCTCTCATCTCTATGCATTTCAAAAAGTTTGACAATGACCTGCGCTCTTTTTATCTCTTCTTCTTTATTGACAAATGTTTTTCTCGCTAAATCCACCTGTTTTGGAGAGATACATCCTTTTGCATCATAGCCCATACTCTGTTCAAGCTCAAGCCATTTTTCAAATGTATCCAGGTCCTGGTACTCCTGAAAAACAAAGGAGACAGGTTTGACACCCATAGCACGTGAGCTAATGAGAAAATGTGAAAGCATATAGTGCATTGTCGGATTCTCAAGTGTGATAATGCTCTGAGGCAGTCCCATATCAGTAAAAAGATCCAATATGCCGAGATAAAAACTTGTTACTCTTTTATTGACTGCCAAAGTGGAGAGATTATGCCAAGCCTCAGCTGTCTCGATGGAGAGATGCAGTTCTATATCATCATTTAAAAGATGTAGAATATCCCGTACCTCTTTCTCATTTTTAATCTTTGGTACACGAATAGCATCAGGCATAAACTGATTTAAGTAGGTTATCTCTTCATAGCCTCCTTCATCAAGGGCATTCACTCGTACTATAAGCTTTTTGTCACATTTTTTGAGCCTGCTTAAAAAGATAGCTGCCAAAACAAGTGCAAAAGGTTTCTCCTCCTGTGAGACACCATCTTCAAGATTCAAGATTACTGCATCACACTCTAAAGACTCTATCTTTTTAAGATGTTTTATCTTATTTGCTGAGAGCATCAATGGTGCTGTGAACCTTTTACTTCTGTTTTGTTCTCTGAATGTCGGTTTTGCCAATGCATCCAAAGCAGTTAAATCTCTTGCTTCATATGCTTTTTCTATCTCATTGAACATCTTTTGCCCTTTTTGCATCATTTTCATGCAGATAAAAATAGAGTGCTTCTATCTCTTTTGGAGTTAGATAATAACGAGGCATTCCTTTTTTTCGTGTCGTGAGCGCCTTATAGAACTCTGTGTATTTGATGTTGTTTATCTTCGGGCCGATAAAGCTCTTTTTTTTCTTTTTATGGACATAGTTTGCAATGATCTTTCCTTCACCGTTCTTGCCATGACAGAGCCCACATGCAATACCCCGTGGATTTTTATAGAGTTGTTCTGCATATTCAGACTGTGTAATAAAACTGCTTGTGGCAAAAAGAGGTATACTTAAAAGTAAAAAGAGAATATATTTCATTATTAGCCTAATATTATTTTAAAAAGGTATAATATCAAAAATATTATTTATGAGGTTTAAATGCAGATTCTTGATGGTAAAGCTCTTGCGCAAAAAATAGAAAAAAATGTTGCTTCTGAAGTTGTTAAATTAAAAGAAAACACAGGAAGAACACCTGGTTTAGCAGTAATTTTAGTCGGACAGGACCCTGCAAGTGCAGCTTATGTAAATATGAAGAAAAAAGCATGTGACCGTGTTGGTTTTTACTCTGTAACACATGAGATGCCTGAAGATATCTCACAAGAAGCAATTGAAAACACTATCACAATGATGAATCAAAATCCAAACATTGACGGTATCTTGGTACAACTCCCTCTTCCTCCACAAATTGATACTACAAAAATTTTAGAGTTGGTTGATCCTAGTAAAGATGTTGATGGATTCCATCCATACAATGTTGGGCGTCTCGTTACAAACCTTGATGGTTTTGTTCCATGTACTCCACTTGGTGTAATGGAGCTTTTAGCTGAGTATAACATCGACGTAAAGGGTAAAAACTGCTGTGTAGTTGGAGCTTCAAACATTGTAGGAAAACCTATGGCATCACTGCTTTTAAATACAGATGCAACCGTTGAGATCTGCCATATCTTTACAGATGATCTCAAAAAGCATACACTTCAAGCAGACATCATTTTTGTAGGTGTTGGTGTTATCAACCTCATTAAAGAAGATATGCTAAAAGAGGATGCTATCATCATAGATATCGGAATCAATCGTACAGAGAACGGTAAGCTAGTCGGTGATGTCGATTTTGAAAATGTTGCACCAAAATGCTCTTATATTACACCTGTCCCTGGTGGTGTCGGACCGATGACAATTGCAATGCTTTTGAGCAACACTCTAAAAGCGGCAAAATTACATGCAGATAAGAATGCTTAATGAAGAACTTTTTACATAAAGCATACAAATGGTCTAACTCATGGACAGGGACCATTATCATTGTCCTTTTCATCATCTTCTTTGTTGCACAGGCATTTCGAATTCCTAGTGGCAGTATGAAAGACTCTTTACTCATTGGAGACCATCTTTTTGCAAAGAAGTTTGCTTACGGAATCCCTATGCCGTATATCCCATTTTTAGAGATTCCTGTCATTCCATGGAGCAAAGAGCTTAAAATTCTTAATGGTGACACTCCAAAACGTGGCGATATTGTCATTTTTCGCTATCCTGGCAATATCAAACAGCACTTTGTAAAACGCTGTGTTGCTCTACCTGATGATGAACTTTTCGTAGCAGAGAAAAATCTTTTTATCCACTTCCATGAAGGTGATGAGTGGATTAAAGAACACTACAAAGGTTATGAAATAGCACTTTTTGCAGGAAAACTCTGGGTGAAAAACCCTTATATGAAAAAGCATCCAGGTATTCATCATGATGCAAAGATCATCAATGATGGAAATTTTCCAATTCCTATCTTCTACATGAACCCTATCAAAGTAGAAAAAGATCACTACTTTATGATGGGTGATAATCGTGACCACTCTAATGACAGCCGTTTTTGGGGTTCCGTTCCGTACGAGAACATTGAGGGTACACCATGGTTTATCTACTTCTCAATTGATAAGAACTGGAAGATAAGATGGGACAGAGTGGGTAAAACTCCTATGGATCTAGAACAAGAACCTTACCTGAAAAAAGCGATTCAAGAAAGAGAAAGAGAATACAAAGAGTATTATGGAATTACTTGATATATTCAAAATTGCAGGTGCTATTTTAGCACTTGCTATTGCCATTATCGGTCATGAGATTATGCATGGTTGGGTTGCCTATATGTATGGTGACTCAACGGCTAAAAATGCAGGACGTCTTACTATTAACCCACTTTCTCATATCGATCTGGTTGGTACTATCATTGTCCCTGCGGCACTCTACTTTTTACCACTGCTTATGGGTAGTGGAGGTGGATTTTTATTTGGTTGGGCCAAACCTGTACCGATTGATATGTACAAAGTTATCCAGCGTGGTGGCTACAATGCTGCCATACAAGTGGATTTAGCAGGAATTGTTTACAACTTTACACTTGGAGCTTTTGTAGCTATTGGGCTTACAGCAATGAGCGCACCAACAAGTGCAGACTCATTATTCTATATATTTTTCTATATTTTTATCTATCAACTGCTTATTATCAATATTGTACTGGGAGTTTTCAATCTACTTCCTATTCCACAGTTTGACGGTGGGCACTTTTTAATGCATCTTGCGTTAAAATACAAAATAAACTCTATTGCAGAGTTTTACTATAAATATGACAGATATGGTATGATTATTGTACTTGTTCTTTTAATGACACCACTCAGTCAATACGTGCTGTTTATGCCCGTACAGTTTATTATTAGTCTATTACTATCATAAGGAGAGAGAATGAAATTTTATATTGGAACAGACCATGCCGGAATTGAGCTTAAGGACTGGACTGTTGAGCTGTTACGTGCAAAAGGCCATGAGGTAGAAGATTTTGGCCCTTATACAAAAGATAGAGTTGACTACCCTGACTATGCACATAAAGTGGCAACTGCAGTACTAGCGGATAAAGAGTCTCAAGGGATTTTAATCTGTGGTAGCGGAATTGGTATGAGCATGGCAGCGAACCGTCATGCAGGCATTCGTGCTGCACTTTGCCACGATGCCTATACGGCGATGGTCGCACGTGAACATAATGATGCAAATATTCTTTGCTTTGGTGAACGCATTGTAGGAAAGGGTGTTGCTGAGTCCATCATTGATGCATGGCTTACAAATGGCTTTGAGGGTGGACGCCACATTCAAAGAGTCGAGAAGATAGAGGCAATTTAAGTATGTTTTGGGAATGGTCGCTTTTAACACTTCTCTCAATTGTCTCAATCTATCTCTTTGTAAAGATGTTTTACTTTAAAAGTATTACAAACAAAGAACAAAGAAGTAATGATCTGATGAAGCTCACGCTTCAAGAGGCTGAGATACTCATTCGTAAATATCAGATTCAACTCCAACGTGCACTTGGGAATGTTGATATTTTAACAGAAGAGCTGACCAAACTTAGAAATGAACTTAAAGTACTTAAACAGAGAAACTCTAAACATAGACAAGAAGTTGATCGTCTCAATGCCAAAATAAAAGCATTAGAGAGCAGAATTGATGCCCTACTCTAAGGAAGAAAAGATGAAGACACTCACGCAAAAAGAGAGACAAATAATAGAAAATTCCATCCGTGATATTAAAGATTTTCCAAAACCTGGAATTATCTTTAAAGATATAACTACCCTACTCAATAATAAAGAGGCTTATGGTGCTTTAATGAAGCACCTGTATGAACGTTACAAAGAGTATGATCTAGACTACATTGCAGGTATTGATGCACGTGGTTTTATCTTTGGTGCCGCACTTGCACAGATGCTTGGTCTTGGTTTTGTTCCTATTCGAAAAAAAGGAAAACTCCCATACACGACTATTAGTGAAAAGTACTCTTTGGAGTATGGGTTTGATGAGATAGAGGTACATATCGATGCTTTTGGTGAGAAAAAAGATGCCCGTGTGCTTATTATGGATGATTTGATTGCAACCGGTGGTACTGCCAATGCAGCTGCTACACTTATCAATCAAACAGGTGCGACATGTGTTGAGTGCTGTTTTGTCATAGGGCTGACATTTCTTGATGGCATCGAAAAATTAAAAGAAAAAACGCAAGTTTATTCACTTATAGAGGTTAATTAATGTATATACCAACTGCTTCAAAATTTGATCCGGATGAGCGCGGACACTTTGGAATTTTCGGTGGACGCTATGTCCCAGAAACTCTTATGCCTGCACTTTTAAAGTTGCGTGAGGAGTATGATGCAATACGTTTTAATAAAGATTTTTGGGCTGAAGTTGACTATTATCTAAAAGATTATGTCGGTCGTCCTTCTCCACTTTACTATGCAGCAAATATCTCTAAAGAGCTTGGTGCAAAAGTTTACCTAAAAAGAGAAGATTTGAATCATACGGGTGCTCATAAAGTAAATAATGTGATCGCCCAAGGACTTATGGCGAAAAGATTAGGCTATAAAAAAGTTATTGCAGAAACCGGTGCCGGTCAGCATGGTGTGGCAACTGCTACAATTGCAGCTCTTTTAGACTTAGAGTGTGAAATCTTTATGGGTGCAAAAGATGTTGAGCGTCAAGAGTTAAATGTTTTTAGAATGAAACTTCTTGGTGCAAAGGTAAATTCTGTAGAGAGTGGAAGCCGTACTTTAAAAGATGCAATGAATGATGCAATAAGACACTGGGTAACAAATGCACGAGATACCTTTTATATTATCGGTACTGTTGCAGGACCACATCCCTACCCTATGATGGTAAGAGATTTTCAAGCTATCATCGGTTGGGAAGCACGTGCTCAAATACTTGAAAAAGAGAATCGTCTGCCTGATCATATAATAGCGTGTATTGGCGGTGGATCTAATGCTATTGGAATGTTTCAGCACTTTTTAGAAGATGAAGGTGTTGAGTGTATCGGAATTGAAGCCGGTGGACTTGGGATTGATGATAAAAATGGATGTAGTCTTCAAAAAGGACGTCCAGGAGTACTGCATGGACAGATGAGCTACCTACTTCAAGATGAAGATGGACAGATTTTAGAGGCTCACTCTATATCAGCAGGTCTTGATTATCCAGGAATCGGCCCTGAACATGCTTTTCATCATGACAATAAATCTGTTACATATGACTATATCACAGATCAAGAAGCCCTTGATGCTTTTGTATGGCTGAGTCAAAAAGAGGGAATCATTCCTGCATTTGAATCATCTCACGCAGTAGCATATCTTAAAAAACTGCCAAATATCAAAGATAAACTTATCATCGTAAACCTCTCAGGTCGTGGAGATAAAGATATGATTCAAGCCAAAGATCTACTACACTTTGACTAACTAGACTATATGGATTTTTCCATAGGTCTGTTTTTTCGCTTCGCCAAGAGCATATTTTGCTCTCTCTATAACCTCTTTTACATCATCATCTTCAGTAAAAGAGGTTATACCAAATGCCAACTCAGGTTTAATTCCCTTCATTACTTCCACATTTGCAAGTTTGGCTTTGAGTTTTTTCGTAATAAATTCAGAGGCAGAGACACTTGTATTTGTCAGTAAAATGATAAAATCAGACCCTGCCCATCGTGCAAGTACATCCGACTCACGAATAGATGACTTAAGAGCCTTTGCAAACTGTGAGATAACCTTCTCACCCTTTTCAAGTCCAAAGGTACCTATGAGTTTGTCGATATTTAAAAGACTGAGATAAATAAGTGTCGTATCTGTTTTATATCTATTAAAATAATTTATTTGATGGCGTAAAATAGCCTGCATATGCATTTTTGATGTTAATTTTGAGAGTTGGTCAACTGTTGCCAAATTTGCAAGTTTATCAACACGCAGTTTATACTCACGCAGCTTAGAAAGCTGTTCACAATGATAATCAACCCGAGCAATAATCTCTTTTGAGTCAAAAGGTTTTTTAATATAATCAGAAACACCCGTACTAAAGCACTCTTCTAACATTTTTCGACTATGCTCTTTAGAACTGTCCATATAGACAACAGGTATTTTAAGAACCATATCCACCTCAGAAAGCTGTAGCACATCTTCTACTGCGACATAGTTGATATAAGAGTTAACCAAAATCAAATCAAATTCATCTACTTGAAGCTCTAGACTTTTAAAGCTCTCTGTATCTAAAATAGCTTTGCAAGCATATCCTACTTTGGAAAGAATCGTGTCTAATACCTCAAAATTTTGCTCATTTAATTCTATTATTAAAATTTGTTTATTTATCATAAAAAAGATTTTATCATAAATAATTTTTTTATGAAGTTAAATCACTTTCGTTTCTATTATTTTGCTACTATATAAAAAATAAATTACTAAATGGAACAAAAAAGATGAATATACAACTTATCAATAAAAAAGTATTTGATACAAAAAACAATCTTACTCTGAAACTGATTACAGCAGAGAGACTTGAGAAGGCAAAATTCAAAAAAACACTGAAAAAAGCAGGGTTTCAAGCAGAACAGGATTCTCTTTGTGCAATGCATGGTAAATCACTTCTTTTTTGTGGTTTAGAGAACTATGATGCTGAAAACCTACGTACTGCAGCAGCTACAACTGTAAAAGCAATAAAAAGTTATGACTACAAATCAATTTCAGTTAATGTAGATAAAAACAGTATTCAAGCGATCATTGAAGGATTTGTTCTAGGTGGATATGAGTTTAACAACTACAAATCAAAGGCAAAAAAGATAAAGATTAAAAATCTCTATCTTACATGTGAGAATGTTGAAGAACTTTCAGCACTTTTTGAAGAAGCACTCATTGTTGCAGAAGCTACATGTTTCACACGTGATTTAGTAAATACTGCACCAGATGATATGTACCCAGAAGTAATGGCGAAAGTTGCTAAAAAACTTGCACGTGAGAATGGTCTTTCATGTGATGTTTTAGGCAAACGTGAGCTCAAAAAAGAGAAATGTAATGCAATGCTTGCGGTTGGTCGTGCTTCTCGTCATGACTCAAAGCTCATCCATCTTGCATACAAACCAAAAAATGCAAAAAAAACCATCTCTCTAGTTGGTAAAGGTCTCACTTATGACAGTGGTGGTTTAAGCTTAAAACCTGCAACCAGTATGGTTACTATGAAAATGGATAAAGCAGGTGCATGTGCAGTTCTTGGCATTATCAAGGCTGTAAGTGAGTTAAAACTTGATATCGAAGTGCATGCATTTGTCGGTGCAGTTGAAAATATGATAGGCGGTGATGCTTATAAACCGGATGATGTACTTGTCTCACGTAAAGGCGATACGATTGAAGTACGTAATACCGATGCTGAAGGACGTCTTGTTTTAGCAGATGTACTTGACTATGCACAAGACAGAACAAAACCGGACTACCTTTTTGACTTTGCAACACTTACGGGTGCCTGCATGGTAGCACTTGGACAATACACCACAGGTGTTATGGGACACTCTAACAGACTTAGACATGACCTCAGTAAAGCTGCAACAAAAGCAGGAGAGCTTACAGCAAGCCTACCATTTAACAAACACCTTAAAAAACAGCTTAAAAGTGAAATAGCAGATATCTGCAATATCTCCAATAAACCTTACGGTGGTGCTATCACTGCGGGACTCTTTTTAGATAATTTCATCAAAGAAGAGAACAAGAACAAATGGCTTCACTTTGATATCGCAGGAAGCGCATATACAGAAACTCCTTGGGATGTCAATGTTCACGGTGCAACAGGTGCAGGTGTACGATTTATGACACAATTTTTGAAAAGTATAAAATAGTTGTGATATAATTTCAAAAATTTGTTAAAAAGGAGAGAGTAATGGCACTCAATGAACTGTTTGCAGCTACAAAACAAGCACTGCTCAACAATACAAAACCATGCCATTGTCATCTCTTCTTTACGATAAAATCAAAACTTATGATTTTACTCAACCACTACATTCCAAGATGCCCATACTATACAGTATGTTTTGCATTTCGTCGCAGTGGTGTTCACCCTCCTCTAGCAATATCCCTTTAATAATCAAACAATCTTAGAAAAACAAACAAAAAAATATTGTCAGAAATGACACAAAACAAAGGATATTGTGATGTCAAAAAATAGTTATGTAGTAGGATTTCCAAGAATTGGAGAACAAAGAGAACTCAAGTTTGCACTTGAGAGCTACTGGAGTGGTAAAAGTGACTTTAGTGAAGTTACAAAAGTTGCAAGTGAGCTAAAAAAGAGACACTGGACATACCAGAGAGAAGCAGGTATTGAATATATCAGCTCAAATGATTTCTCGCTTTATGATAATATGCTTGATACTTCTGTACTTTTTGGTGTAATTCCGGAGCGTTTTAAAGGTCTAAAAGACGAAGAGCTTTACTTTGCAATGGCTCGTGGGAACAAAGAAGCAACTGCCTGTGAAATGACAAAATGGTTTAACACAAACTACCACTACATCGTACCGGAACTCTCAAAAGAGATGCAGTTCAAACTCAATGCAAATAAAATCATCAACGAATACAAAGAAGCAAAAGCAGCAGGATTTAAGACAAAGATTAATATCATAGGTCCACTTACTTATCTAGGACTTTCAAAAAGAGCTGACGGTGGTGATGTTTATGAGTTTTTTGCAAAACTTCTGCCACTTTATGAGGAACTTTTAGCCAAGATAGCAAAGCTTGATGATGAAGTAGTTGTGCAGATAGATGAGCCGATCTTTGTAAAAGATTTAGATACAAAAGTACTCTCTTTAATCAAGCCAACATATGATAAACTTGCACTCATATCAAATAATATTAAACTCTCAGTTGTAAGCTATTTTGAACACTCAAGCGAAGCTACAAAAATCCTTGTAAACACGCCTATTTGGGCTCTTGGACTTGACTTTTTATATGGCGAAGAGAATTATGATTCACTGGGTATTATTGCAGACTCTGGAAAAACACTCATCGCAGGTGTTGTAGATGGAAGAAACATCTGGAAAACAGATATAGAAGCAACGCTTGCCAAGCTTGAAAAAATCGCAAATGTTGTTAAAAAAGAAAATATTCTTGTAGGTTCATCTTCTTCACTTTTACATGTTCCTTTCACGCTTAAATATGAAGAGAAAATGGACAGTGAAGTAAAAAACTGGTTAAGCTATGCCATTGAAAAACTTGATGAAATTTCTCTGCTCTGTAAAATATTTTTTGATGGAGAAGCTTCCCTCTGTGAGGATGAGAAAAAAGCACTTATCTTAAACAAAGAGGCAAATATCTCACGCAGAAGTTCAAAACGCATCCATGATGAAAAAGTACAACAAAGAGTAGCAACAGTTACAAAGTTAGAGAGAGACGGTGCATATGAGGAGCGTATCAAAATTCAAAAAGAGCTTTTAGGGTATAAAGAGCTTGCAACGACTACTATCGGCTCATTTCCGCAAACTCCAGAAGTGAGACATGCAAGACGTGAATTTAAAAACGGTAATCTCACGCAAGATGCTTACACGCAAGAGATGAAAAACTACATTGATGAATGTATAGCATTTCAAGAGGAGTGCGGACTAGAGATCTTAGTTCACGGTGAGCCTGAGAGGAATGATATGGTTGAGTACTTTGGAGAGCAGCTGCAAGGATACGGATTTAGCCAAAACGGTTGGGTACAGAGTTATGGAAGTCGCTGTGTAAAACCTCCGTTTATCTATGGTGATATCAGCCGTCCAAAGGCAATGACCGTTGACTGGATCACGTATGCACAAAGCAAAACGGACAAAATCATGAAAGGAATGCTGACAGGGCCTGTCACAATCCTAAACTGGTCTTTTGTGCGTGATGATATGCCAAGAAGTGAAGTAAGCAAACAAATCGCACTTGGAATCTGTGATGAAGTTGATGATCTGCAAAATGCAGGCATTAAAATCATTCAAGTCGATGAAGCTGCCTTTAAAGAGGGGTATCCGCTGAGAGACTCAAAGGTCCAAGCGTACGAAGATTGGGCGGTGAGAGATTTTAAACTCTCTGTGAGCTCTGCAAGAAAAGAGACACAGATCCATACACATATGTGTTACAGTGAGTTTAATGACATCATTGCAACCATTGAAGCGATGGATGCTGATGTTATCTCAATCGAGACGGCAAGAAGTGGCAATGAACTACTCAAAATCTTTGCAAAAGTCGGCTATAAACAAGAGGTCGGTCCGGGTGTCTATGACATTCACTCTCCACGTATTCCATCAATTGAAGAGATAGTGGCACAGATCCACTCACTTCTAGAAGTTCTACCAAAAGAACAACTCTGGATAAACCCTGACTGTGGATTAAAAACACGTAAGTGGGACGAAGTAAAACCAAGTCTTAAAAATATGGTTGAAGCGGTTAAAATCGTAAGAGAAGAGTTACAATAAAAGAATAGAAGAAGTCCTTTTTATGGACTTCTCACTCTACTGCATATTCATTCTCTTCATCTGACCACCTTTAAAATTTTTCGGTGGATAGTTATCGAACATCCAAGAACTCACTTGACGTAACTCTTCTTCAGTTATATTCTCTTTTTGAGAAGGCATTAAACCAAAACGTTTGATCTTCTGTGGCATACAGACTGCCTTTTCTTTTGTTGGATTTTGAACATAAGCGACTATAAAATTCACAGCATCTTTTTTATTTGGATATACCATTTTAATATGTCGCATAACTCCCATCAGTGGTGGTGCTACTAAACTAGATTTATCTTTTGGCATAGTTTTTATGTGACACATTGCACATTTATTGTCAAATATCTTTTCAGCTCCACTCGATGCCGATAGTGATGTGGTTATTCCCATAACTCCAATCAATGTAATCATCATATTTTTCATTTTCAACTCCTAATTTTTATATTTTGTATTGTTGCATAGTAACGTTAAGTGAACGTTACTGTTCTTAACAATATGGAGATAAATCAATACAAAACTTTAGAAGATATACAAAAAACTACTCTACAACTTTTGGTAGTTCATTTAAGAGAATCTCTAAGTTTGGAAGCATAATGATCTCTATACGACGATTCAACTTTCTTCCCTAAACCAGTAGCAGAGATATTTTTCGGATCCATCCCCTCTTCTATCATTCTAAAACATACTAAGAGTATATTTGGCTATTTTCTTACTTCTCTTCCTATGTTTTTCTCCACAGATTTTATCTTGTTTTTTAATCTCTCTTCAGAGTTATGACGAATATCAAATTTTAAAGAGGAGTAGACTCGCTCACACTCTTTCACCTGTTCATATGCAAGTTCAATTACATCTAAAGCCTCACGCATTGTATCTGTCTCCACTATTGTCCCCATTGGTGTCAGTTTATATGTCACTCCACTCTTATCTATAGCATCGATGATTTTTGCCACCTGTTTGGAAACAGAACTACCCTCTCTACAATTATCAGATGTCGGAAACATTGCAAACTCTAAAAGTACACTCATAAAAATTCCTTTTGTTTTTTGCGCTATTGTATCACGCCCAATTTTAATTTTACTTAGCTATAATTGCAAAAAACTTTTTTAAAGGGTAATTATGGGATTAGCAATCGGCTTGGTCGGACTTCCAAATGTAGGTAAATCAACAACTTTCAATGCACTCACAAAGGCACAAAACGCAGAGGCGGCGAACTATCCGTTTTGTACTATTGAGCCAAACAAGGCAGTTGTTCCCGTACCGGACAAAAGACTCCACGAGCTTGCAAAGATTGTTAACCCTGAGCGTATTCAGTACTCTACACTCGATTTTGTCGATATTGCAGGTCTTGTAAAAGGTGCGAGCAAAGGTGAAGGACTAGGAAATAAGTTTCTCTCAAATATCCGTGAGACTGAAGTTATTTTGCAGATTGTACGCTGTTTTGAAGATGAAAACATTGTTCACAATGAAGGCAGCATTGACCCGCTGCGTGATGTTGAGATCATTGAAGGTGAGTTAATCCTTGCAGATGTCGAAGTACTTTCAAATCGTATAGAGAGACTTAAAAAGCAGGCAAAAGCAGACAAGAGTGCAAAAGCTTCACTTGAAGTTGCAGAAGAACTTTTAGAGTTCTTAGGCGAAGGCAACTTGGCACGTAACTTTGAAAAAGCAGACTCTGATGAGTATAAACAACTTAACCGTGAAGTACGCTTTTTGACAGACAAAGAGATTATGTACGGTGCAAATACTGATGAAGATGGTCTTTTAGAAGATAATGAGTATGTAAAAGCACTGCGTGAGCACGCAGAGAAAAACAACTGCGAGCTTATCAAGCTCTGTGCAAAAGTTGAAGAGGAGCTTATTGGTCTTGAAGAGGATGAAGCAAAAGAGTTTTTGGATGAGCTTGGTGTTGAAGAGTCAGGTTTGGAACAAATCATTCACAAAGGTTTTGACAAACTCGGACTGATGAGCTACTTTACAGCCGGTGTCAAAGAGGTAAGAAGCTGGACTATTCGTAAAAACTCCACTGCCCCGCGTGCAGCAGCTGCCATTCACAATGACTTTGAAAAAGGCTTTATCCGCGCTGAAGTTATCAGCTATGAGGACTTTATTGAATATGGCGGAGAAGCCGGAGCCAAAGAGGCTGGTAAAATGCGTCTAGAAGGAAAAGAGTACATCGTTCAAGATGGTGATGTAATGCATTTCCGTTTTAATGTTTAGGAATCCCTCCTAAACATTTAGTTTTGCGATAGTCTGACCAAATTTCACTTGATCGCCTGTTTTTACCAGAACCTCTTCAAACATCCCTTTTTCAGAGAGTATGACAATCGTTGAACCCATCTCAAAACATCCAAAATCATCACCTTTATCAAGGTAGAGATTATCAAACTCATAAACCTGCTCACCTACTACATCTGCATTGGTCTGGATGCGAAGCTCAAAACTTACTTTCATCACACCAACATTAAGTGCTGAAACTAAAACCATATAGAATTTTTTACCGTTCATAGTCTCACACTGCAGTACAACCCTCTCATTTTCTATAAAAAGATTCAAACGTTTTTTAAGTGAAGGAAGATTTACAGGATAAAATTTCCCTGGAATATGTACAGCTTTTAAAACTTTGAGATTTGTCGGGATATGATAACGATGATAATCTTTTGGAGAGAGATAGAAGTTTATAAAATCTCCATCATGAACTTCTGCTTTTTCTTCCTGCGTGAAGTTCTCTCCTAAAAGCTCATCCGTCTTATAGCGCATTCCTTTGATTTGCAGTGCATAATCATCTACAAGTTTTCCACACTCCGAGATTAGTGAGTCACATGGAGATATAAAATCCTCTGCCCCAAGAGAGAAGTTTCTCATCTCACGCAGATGCCTTGTAAAGAGTGCATTGAGACTTTTATATGTGCTTGGTGCATGAAACTCACTCATATCCAGACCCATTAGACTCACATAGCTTTGATTGACTATATTTTGAAACCACGCTGGAAACTCTTTAGATGCGAATTTTCCAAATATTTGTGATATTGCTGATGTAATATGTCTCTTTTCCATTGTTACTATAAATCCTTAATTAATTTTTCTTTTTGCTATTTCTTCTATAAGTACTGTTGCATATGAACCTTTTGGAAGTGTAAAGTTAAGTTCATATTGTGCTTCAACTTGATTGAAACGTCCCTCTATATCTGTCGGATAAACCCATGCATAACGACGTGCTCCATCTGCATTGATATCATCATCATAATCTTTCTCTATGACTCTGGCTTCCATAGTAGCAAGCCGAGCTTTTTTCCCAGGAAGCAGGCCTGTAACACTTACATCACGTTCATTAAAACGTTTTAAGTCATCCTCTGCACCCTCATAATCAAAAAGTCGACCGTAAGGGTAATGTTCCATAACATCTCCACTGATAAGTTTAAAAGGATGAGATTGCGCTTTCATCTTTTTTACTTCATCATTTGGCATATTAAGCAATGATTCTAATTCGCTAGCTTCAAAACTATTCACAAGCGAGTTAATCTCAAGTCTGCGTGAGAGCCAGAGATTAAAGAGATGTGACTGGTAAGCATTGATAAGAAGCTTTTTTACACGAGGGTTTCTCTCACGTGCTTCACCTTTTGCCAATTTTTCTCCAAGAATATGGTTATTGCCGTCATTCCCAAAACGCTGGTATCCAAAAAAGTTTGGCATTCCCTGCTTGTCAATGTTTTTCAAGGCTTCATCAATTTTAGCCGCACTTGTAGGATTGACCTTTTTGAGTTTAATATAGAAACGATTAGCTTTTAAGTGCCCGATACGGATTTTATTGTTGTGATAGGTTTTTGAGAGAATTTTGATGCCGTCAAAATTAAAACTATCCATCGCCTCTTCATATTTTCTATGCAGTGAGATATACTGTTTTGTCATGGCATGTTTGTCTTTGAGCCCCGCATAGCCTATCTCTTTGTTTTTGATGCCAAGATAACGGGCAATCTGTCCTATCATCTCTGTTGTAGAGAGTCCTTTTTTCCTCACAAACAGGACAAGGTGTTCTCCCTCTCCACTAAATTCATAAAGAGGTATCTCTTCTACTACAAAATCCCGTGGAGACTGTTTAAAATGAAAATCTATACTTGCATGTGCAAGCGAATAAAATCTATCCATATAATTCTTTTTCCTACTATTTAAAAATGGTGTGCCCTACATCTGTTTTTATATCTGTTGCGTGAGGCTCTTGCAAAAATATTTAAAGGTGTTCGACTTTGTACAGCCCGCCGAACTACTGCTTTTCTATCGCGCTTATCAAAGGCTATAAGCATCTCATACTCTTCACCGCTACACCCCAATGACTTAGGAAGTTTTGTATGAAATCGCACGCCGATACTATTGCGTGTTGTAATCTTTTGTAAATCACTCAGGAGCCCATCAGAAATATCCATGCCGGCTTTTAAAAACCGTTCTGATCTTCTAATAAAAGTATCTCTGAGTTGTATATCTACAAACTTCGACTTTTTATGAATCTTTCCAAGATTGAAAAGTTTTTTAAGCTCCTTTGCACTCTCTCCAAGCTTCCCTGTATACGCAAAAAGGTAGTTATCTCTCACACCTTTTCGAAGTAATGGTTTTTTACTCTTTGAAATAATCGTCACGGTTATGTCTAACTTCGTGTTACTTATCGTATCGCCACCAATAATTTCCATATTATAACATTTTGCAACATCTTTAAAGCCCTTTGCGAGCGCTTGCATATCATGTTTTGACATACTTTTTGGCATTGCAACACTCAAAAGTGCATACAGAGGCTTTGCATTCATGGCAATGGCATCTGAAATATTGACCAGCATCGCTTTTTTAGCTATCTGTTCATAACTCATCCACTCTTTTTTAAAGTGGACATTTTCAAAAAAAGCATCTTTTGAATAGATAAACTCACCAATGCAAGCAGCATCATCACCAATATGTTTATTGTTAAAAAGTGATATAAAATAATTTTCTAAATTCAAAAACTCTTCTTTTTCTTAAGCTATTATTAATTGCAACCGATATAGAATGGTAAGTTATTATAACATTTTTAGGAAAAATATTTATGAAGCAATCCATAAAAAAGATATTTCAGAACTTAAATACATATTTACTTTTTGTTTTATTTGTTGCGATACTTGGTATGTTACTTGTTCTAGAGCATAGTTTATCATTTGACAAAGTAGATAATTTACGTAATCAAAAAAAGATTATCTCTACACTTACAAAGCTAGATAAAAGTGATCTTGAACTAGCACTTATACAGTTTAATGGTAAAAGCACTCGCCTGCATCAAGAGATAAACAAACTACGTACACTTTATAAGTATGCTTATATTGACAAGTATGTTCTTAAAAATGAACAAGAGTACTTTGCAGATTTACAAAAACTCTCAGAACTGACCGACACTTTCAACAAAGCTGCAAAAGAGTACTATGTTGACACAAGAGACATAGAACGAGAAAAAACAGCAAAAAGACGTTTAGACGTAGCGCTCTACACTATTAACAAACATATAGACTCTATGCTCCTAAAAACCATAACATATAATGAAGAGAAATTTTACTTTGTTAAAAATGCTATTGTTGTTATTTTTATTCTTATTCTTTTAGCAACATTTTACTATCGTCGTACACTTAACGCTATCTACAAAGATATAGAGTTTTTATATCAAGTGGAGAAACACAGAAAAACCTATACTATCTTTTCTCAAGAGGCCGATGCAATTGCACTGCGCATGAACAGAAAAAACACATCAAGTGACAATCCTGATTTTCTTGATCCGGTAACCGGTATCAATAATCATAAAGGATTAATTAACTCATACTCAATGAAAAAAGGTGCTAAAGAGAGTAACTTTACCTCTGTTACAGTTTTAGAGATAGATAATTTTTCAAAATCAAACAGAGCCTTTCCTCAAGATGTAACACAGGCAATACTCAAAAAAATTGCCTATACTATCTCTCTACATGAACAGGCCATTGATGTCATTGCAAGAACAGATTTTAATCAATTTACAATTATTTTTTCCCGCTCTTCAAAAGAGCAGTCCTACAAAGATGTGGAGCTCATTCGTGAAAGTATCGCAGAACTAAAGTTCAATATTCCACATCAAGGTTCTACACAGATAACTGTCAGTGGTGGTTTTGTCATCAAACCAAACAACACCTCTTTGGAAGAAGCAATGAAACAGGCAAAAGAGATTTTACACTACGCACAATCAACAGGTACCAACAGAATTCTTCAAGCAAGAGACCTTGCACAACGAGAGATATAATATCATTTTGTATTATATGTCTCAAATAGTAACAAACTGAAACTTCCTCGATACAAAGTCAATATTTAACCTGCACTAAGGCTGACTGCGATATAATCAGCATTATTTTAGTTCTTTATTGAAGGAAAGTTAATGAGTATTCCTATTTATACTTACGACGCAATTATTGTTGGTGCAGGTCTTGCAGGATGTGCAGCAGCTAGAGAGTTGCAAAACGCAGGAAAAAAAGTCGCTGTTATTACAAAGTTACATCCACTTAGAAGTCACTCAGGTGCAGCACAAGGTGGTATCAATGCAGCATTTAGTGATGAAGACAGTGTTGAGCTTCATGAATTTGACACAGTAAAAGGTTCTGATTACCTAGCAGACCAGGATGCTGTTGAATTTATGTGCCAAAAAGCTCCTGAAACAATTCGCTGGGCTGAAAAAATGGGTGCTGCTTTTAGTAGACAGGAAAATGGAAAAATCGCACAACGTCCATTCGGTGGTCAATCTTCTCCTCGTGCATGTTATGCAAAAGACAGAACAGGATTAACACTGCTTCAGACTGTTTATGAGCAAGCAGACCGCGTTGGTGTAAAATTCTGGGATGAGTGGTATGCTGCAGATATCATCTATAAAGATGGAAAAGTTTCTGGTGTTGTAGCATTTAACATTCGTGATATGCAAATGGCGATTTTCAATGCAAAATCTGTCATGTTTGCAACAGGTGGTTATGCTCGTGCGTATAAAATCAACTCAAATGCTCACGCAAATACAGGAGACGGTCTCTCTATTGTAGCGCGTCACGGTCTTCCATTAGAAGATATGGAGTTTGTGCAGTTTCACCCATCTGGACTCTCAGGTAACGGTGTTTTAATCTCTGAAGCAGCTCGTGGTGAGGGTGGAAGACTTTTCAACTCTAAAGGCGAGCGTTTTATGGAAAAATATGCTCCAAATGCACTAGAGCTGGCTTCTCGTGATGTTGTTGCACGTGCAATTCTTAATGAGATTCGTGAAGGACGTGGTGTAGGACCAAGAAAAGATGCGGTTTATCTTGATGTTACACATTTAGGAAAAGATTTAATTATGGAAAGACTTCCTGAGCTTCGTGAGCTTGCTATGACTTTCCTTGGTCTTGACATGATTAAAGAACCTATCCTTATCTCTGCTACTGCACACTACTCAATGGGTGGTATTCCGGTTGATATTGACGGACATGCACGTCTTAATAATGAAGAGTTCGTTGAAGGTTTTTATGCTGCGGGTGAGTGTTCTTGTGTATCTGTTCACGGTGCAAATCGTCTTGGAGCAAACTCAGTTCTTGAAGCGCTTCTTTTTGGTCGTTTTGTTGGTAAGACAATGGTGAATGACATCGACAACATTAAACTGCGTCCAGCTTCCCAAGAAGATGCTCAACGTGCACTTGATGAAGTGGCATCTATTTTAAACAACAATGGGAATGAAAGTGTTCCAGCACTTCGTGATGAACTCCAACAGTGTATGACAGACAATGCTGGTGCTTTTAGAACAAAAGAGACGCTTCAAATCGCAGTAGATAAAGTAAAAGAGCTGCGTGAGCGTTTTAAAAACATTCGTATCAAAGACAAATCAAAAGTATTCAATACAGAACTTCAAGAGGCTATTGAGTTTGGTCACATGCTTGACTACTCTCTTTTTATTGTTGAGAGTGCTATTGCGAGAGAAGAGAGCCGTGGTGCACACTACAGAGAGGATTTTCAAGAGCGTGATGATGAAAACTTCTTAAAACATACTATGGCGTATATGGATGAAGATGGCAATATCAAACTTGACTACATGGATGTTGTTCTTGGCAAACATGAACTTAAAGCAAGAAATTACTAAGGATAACTTATGAGTACAGAACATAAAATAACTACACAAAAAGTAAACTTCAAAGTATTCCGTTTTAATGCTGATGAAGATTATTTACCATATTATGAAAACTACGATATGGAAGTGACTTCTGAAGAAGTTGTACTTGATATATTAAACAGAATCAAATGGGACCATGATGGAAGTTTTTCATACAGAAGATCTTGCCGTCACGGTATCTGTGGTGCTTGTGCTATCAAAGTAAATGGCAGAAGTACACTTGCATGTAAAGAGAGCATGAACGACATGGTTGCACTCTTTGGAAATGAGCTTGTCATCGAACCACTCAGTATCAAACGTGCTGTAAAAGATATGATCATTGACAAAGGTGACTTCTGGGAGAAACACGAAGCTGTAACACCTTATCTTGTCGCAGATATTGATGAGGAACCAGAGATGGAGAATCTTGTTTCACCTGAAGATGCAGAAGCACTTGATGAAGCAGACTTATGTATCCAGTGTGGTGCTTGTCATTATGCTTGTCCTGTAGTTGAGATAAATGAAGATTTCATGGGACCAGCGGCTTTTGCAGCAGCATACAGATTTGAATCAGATGTCCGTGATAATGCTGATTCAAGACTTGCGGATGTAAATGCAGAGAAACAGGGTGTTTGGGATTGTGTAAAATGTTTTGAATGTGCTGAAGTTTGTCCTAAAGAGATCAATCCTATTTCTAAGATCACAAAACTGCATCAAATGGCATTCCAAAAAGGAATCGCAGAAAATAATGTTGCAGTACGTCACGCAGTCGGATTCAAAAAATCGATTGAAAAACGTGGTGTCCTTGATGAAGGTGGCTTAGTACTCTACTCTGAAGGTCCAGCTATTGTAAAACATGTTCCAGTTGCACTCAAAATGCTTAAAAAAGGCAAAATTGCAATGCCATGGAATATTCCAACATCAGATAATATGGATGAGATTAAAAAACTTGTCAAATCTTCATCTACAGCAAAGTTCTAGGAGTTAAAGAATGGAAAAATTAAGATACGCACTTTTTACAGGATGTACAGCAAAACAGAGTACTCCAGAGCAGATGATGTCAACAATGGCTGTGGCTGAAAAACTGGGAATCGAACTTGTAGAGTTAACAGAAGCTTCTTGTTGTGGCGCTTCTCACTTACAGGATTATGATGACTTTTTATCACTTGTTTTAAATGCAAGAAACATTGCTTATGCTGAGAAACACGGGCTTACAATGGTAACTATCTGTAATACTTGTCAACTTAACACTGCAATGACAAAACATCGTCTGGATGAAAACCCAGAACTCAAAGCAAGAGTAAATGAAAAACTTGCAGAAGTTGGATTGGAGTACAAAGGTACTTCTGATATCACTCACTTCTTATATGCTATCATTGATGATATCGGTCTTGATAAAATCAAAGAGATGGTTGTAACACCACTGAGCCAGTTCAATATCGCTCCTTTTTATGGATGTCACAATATTCGTCCCTCAGAGTTACAAAATGAGACACACAAAACTCCAGAGTCAGCATACCGCCCTACTTCACTCGATGATCTAATCATTGCGTGTGGTGGTCAAAATGTTGACTATGAAGAGAAGAACAAATGTTGTGGTTTCCATGTTGAGCTTCAAGCTCCTCATACTGCTGCAGTTCTTACTGGTAATGCGATTGCGGGTGCGATGGATGGAAACGCAGACTGGATGGTAACACCATGTCCACTCTGTCACCTTAAACTTGATACGCAAACTGCACATGCAAGTGAAGCAATCGGTCGTGAAGTTGAGCTTCCTGTACTTCATATGCAGCAAATGGTAGGGCTTGCACTTGGCTGTACTCCGGCTGAGCTTGGACTTAACCATCACTTAGCGAAAGTTGATTTCGTTTAATACCTCTTTTTTATTCCATCTTTCAAAGATGGAATAATCCTCTTCTATATAAAAACTTCAGGACTTTACAAATGTCAGATACAATCGAGATAATTTCATGGAATGTTAATGGAATTCGTGCCGTTGCTAACAAAGAAGCTCTTCAATGGGTAGATAAACGTGATACCGACATCTTATGCCTTCAAGAGATAAAAGCCCAAAAAGAACAGATTCCAGATAATCTTTTTGAAAAAGAATTTACAGAAGTTCTTATCAATCCTGCTCAAAGAAAAGGTTACAGTGGTACAGCGACTTTTAGTATGCTACAAAGTGATTATCATTCGACTTGTCCAGAGATAGACACAACCCATGAAGGGCGTATTATTGAAACACATTATGATGATATCGTTTTATTTAATGTCTACTTTCCAAATGGACAAAGAGATGAAGAAAGACTGGCTCATAAAATGAAGTTTTATGATGATTTTTTAGCACATTGTGAAGCGCTGCGTGAGGATGGAAAAAGTATCATCATCTGTGGAGATGTTAATACGGCTCACCGTGAGATTGACTTAAAAAACCCTAAAGCAAACGCCAAAACATCCGGTTTTTTACCGATAGAGCGAGCATGGATAGACAAACTGCTTGATCATGGCTATATAGATACATTTCGTTATGTAAACGGAGATGAAGTTGACAGATACTCATGGTGGAGCTATCGTGCAAATGCTAGAGTGAAAAATGTAGGCTGGAGAATTGACTACTTTTTTATCTCTGAAGATTTGGAAGAGTCTTTGGAAGATGCTTTCATTTTAGACTACATCGAAGGATCAGACCACTGCCCTGTAGGTATTCGTATTGCAATATAAGATTATTTCTTATACTCTCTCACACAAATAATAAAGTTTTTATCGCATTTATCACTTGAAGATGTAAATCCATTGCCTGTAAAAACAGTAATGGCATTTAACTCTTCATTTTTATCACTCTCACTACTCCAGTACACATGTGCTCCCAAAAATTGAAACTTCTCTTTTAATTTATCTGATTGTGAAAGTGTAAAAAGTTCTTTTTGTGTAGCTAAACGCCAATCGTTGTGCCCACCTAAGTCTAATTGTTTACAGTATCCTACTGCCAATTTCCATATCTTTTCTTCTGCTTCAACATTGTCCTGCCACTGTAAGTGCTGTTTATTATCCAACACAAATCCTTGGTCTCCTGCATAAAGAGAAGTAACTAATAAATAGATTGATAAAAAATACTTTAGCACGACAATTCCTCTTTTGGTTTTATTATAGTAACTCTTTTATGTGTACTTTTTGTGTAATCTCTCAAAACTACTTTCCAAGTCCAAAAACATTGGAAAGTGTATTGATATAATTGAAGTAACCCACAATCGCTACAGCTTCGAGTATCTCCTTATCACTCCATCCAAATGCTTTAATAGCATCGATATCTTCTTGCATCATCTTATAATTATCTTTTTTTGATGCTCTTACACAAAAGTTTAAAAGTGCCTTTTCTTTATCATCTACCTGCATATTGTCAATACCACGAAGAATCTCTTCGATTTTAGCCTCACTCAACCCTAGCATCTTTGCTATATTTTTATGAACATCAACACACATCACACAGCTATTCTCTTTAGAAATAAGCAAAGCAATCGCTTCTTTAATATCATATGAGAGATATGTCTTTTCTAAAAGATAGGTTTGTACCATTGCATCTGTTGCAAAATAGACTTTTTTATCAAGTGCCAAAAGTTTAAATATCTCTCCTAGCGAACCTGTTTTCTCTAAAATAGGACGAGCTCTCTCTTGAATCTCTGGACTCATCTCTTCAAATTCCGGTAAATCTATATATGCCATTTTTAATCCTTACTATTTTTAAAATCTGCAGGGTCTTTATACTCTAGAGAAGGTAACAGATACGCACCTACAAGTAAAAGAACTCCAAAAACCACTGTAATCACCATCCCATATTCTGTAAAAAAATCAGGAAGTCTTATTTTACCAAAATTTGGCTCCATTATCTTTTGAATATAAGGATAAAAATAGGTAAAAACAGCACCGCCAACCATACCACCAATGACACCAACAAGTGCATCGATTCTTCCTTCTGAAACAGAGACAAAAAATGCTGCAGGGCATTTTCCAAGTATAACAAGTCCTGTTCCAAAGAGCACTGCACCAATAATTAAACCTCCAAGAAGTGTCGGCTTGACATCAAAGCTTGCATAACCATTGGCTACCAAAAAATAGAAACCGATACTTGAGAGCCCTACTGTTGTCATTGCCATACGGATGGCTAATGTATCTTCAAAAAGTAAGAATCCTGCCATCTTTTCAAACTTGTCTAGCCTGCTGTAGAGAATTATTGCACCAAAAAAGAATCCTATCACAAGTATAGTTAAAATCGAGCCATGTTCCTCTTTTGCTATAATATCAAACATCACATGCCTTTTTCTTCTTATAAAAGACTCTTCCTACCAACATACCTGTTCCAAGTGCCAAAATTGTAAATATAAATCCACTTATTGCCATCTGCGAGCCTCCAGAGAGGACATGTCCTGCATTACATCCACCTGCAAGCCTTGCTCCAAAAACAAGTAAAAACCCACCAATAAAGCTCCAGAACATACGTGATGGTACAGATTTATTTTTTCTCTCCTTCCAAAGTGTTGGAATCAAACTGATATGAAAACTTTTGGTAATAAAGAGAGAAGTAAAAAGTCCTCCAAAAAACACACCAAGCAGCATCAATGCTTCCCAGGCACCTGAACTTTCTATCTCTTTTGTATATTCATAATGACTACTATCCAGTCCAAAAAGCATCGTCGATATATATGCCATACCGGTAGATGCTCCTATCGATCTATCTGCTCCCCAGATTGAAAAAGAAAAATAAAAAAGTAGACTCATAGCAATACCACCAGCCCACCACGGTATCTGTTTTGGCATAAAAACTCCTTAATATAAAAAGTGTAAAGTGATGCTTTACGTTTTGTATTATATGCTATAATTATTAAAATCAAATTAAATGAAGGCTCTCTATGGAGTATAAGATCTCAGAAGTTGTAGCAAAAACAAATGTACCAAAATCAACAATACTCTACTATATCAAAGAGGGTTTATTGCCCGAAGCTAAAAAGATTAAGCTCAATGTTCATAAATACAGTGACGAACATATAGAACTGATAAGATACATTAAATATATGCAAGAGAGAATGGGAAGCTCCATCGAGGAGATAAAAGAGGCTCTCAGGAAAAAGAACAGCTCCTTTGCAGGCTCTTATACAATGCTTGCACCACTTATGAAAACACTCAGTGATGACTCAGGACTTGAACACTACACAAAACAAGAGTTCATTGAACACTTTGCGATTGATAAAGATCTACTGCAAAAGCTGATAGAAGATGAAATTGTACTGCCAGTCAATCAAGATGACTTTACAAAAAAAGATGCAACTATCGTAACACTGGTAGAGCACTTTTTAGAAGTTGGAATACCCTACTCTATACTGCAAGAGTACATAAAGCATGCGACGATACTTGCAAATATCGAGCAAGAGATGCTAGAGAAACTTTGCGATGTAAGAGATGAAGAGAATTTTACAACTCTTTGGAAAATTATGTTTGACACACTCTTTCATGCCAAAAAATATCTATTTAACCGCTCTACCTATAAACTACTTTTTCAAAGAGCAAAAGAAGAGATTACTCAAAAATAGACTCTATTTTGCCTTTGGACGGAATGCCTTTATAACATCTTCATTCGTCTCAATATATGGTCCCTCTATCAAATCGATACAATACGGCACAGCAGGAAAAACAGCATCCAGACACTCACGGATTGATTTTGGTTTTCCAGGAAGATTGATAATCAAAGAGTTTCCACGAATCCCAGCTGTTTGGCGTGAGAGAATTGCTGTTGGAACATACTGCAGACTCACCTGACGCATCAGCTCTCCAAAACCGGGCATCATTTTGTCGCATACATTCTCAGTAGCTTCTGGTGTCACATCACGAAGTGCAGGACCTGTACCACCAGTCGTTACCACCAAACAACATCCTGCCTCATCACAAAGCTCTTTCATCGTATCTTCAAGCACATCCTGCTCATCCGGAATACATCTGTACACTATCTCAAACTCACTTTTAAGATAATCTTTCATCGTATTCTGAATCGCTACTCCACTGATATCTTCATAGATTCCTTTACTTGCTCTATCACTTGCTGTTATTACACCTATTTTTATTTCTGCCATTATTCTTTCCTTATTAGTTTTTTATTTCATTACAATAGTTTTTATATTTTTTTATTCAGTTAATAAAAAATGATTCCCGTCTTTTATATATGTTACGGTTGCCACCTCTTGAAAAAACTCTTTTGCTGCATCAGCATCCACAATGTGGTCCTTAGCACCAAGATAGACCTCTATAACTACACCTGCCTCACGCAGCTGTAGCAACTCCTCTTTTTTCCATTCATAATACAGAAGTTCTTCAAGCTCTTCTAAAACAGTTATACTCTGCTCTACTTTTCTACGTTCATAAGGTAAAAAACAGGCGTTGATAAACTGGCGCAAATAGGCCTCTTCATTTTTTCTGTATGCCATCAACTGCAATCGTTTAAATTTTTCATCTTTACTTTGAAAAAATGCCGGTGAAAAAAGCTGTAGCGTATCTACCCTTTTTCCTTCTAAAAGTGCTTTTTTCAGACTCTCAAATGCCTTTATAGCACCATAAGAAAAACCACAAACCGTATAATCACTCTCTTTGATAAAAGGTGCAAAAAAGTGCACATCATTCTTTAGAGAAAAACCACTAAAAAATTTCATTGATATACTTTTTTACCTCTTCTTTTGTAATGCTCTCTCTGTCTTGTAAGACACGTTCAACATTTTGCATCACTTCACCCAGTGATTCCAAAAGCAGTGTTGTCTCTTCATAGAGACGTTTTAACATAAACTCTTCCTCATTGGCTTCTGGAATGATCGATGAGCCCATTCCATACTCTTGACACATCTTATGCGTAATATATTTGGCCTCATCAAGGTCATTTTTTGCACTGCTTGCATGCTCATCAAATTTCATATCACAAGCCACACTACCGGCGATAAGCATTTTCACACGAGCCTCTAACTCCTGCTTGATGAAAGGCTCATCTGTTGCAGGTGTAAGCTTCTCATTAGAGAGCATCAACTTCTCAAATGGCAGGTCATAATATGTTGCTATTATGACTTTTCCTGCCTGATAAGTAATACGATAGGCTTTTTGTTTGTCACTCAGCATCTGCAGTTTTTTCTTACCAAACATCACTTTATCTTTTACCTGATAAAAATGATCCAAAGTTATATGAAAATCATTTTGGCGAAGAGCCAAAAGTGCCGCTTCATTCACAAGTGCAGCTAAGGCTGCTCCATTAAATCCGACTGTCATATTTGCAACCACTTTGACATCAAGCTCATGCGGTACTTTAGAAAGATATTTCATCAGAATTGATTCACGCTCTCGTTTTGTCGGTAGTTCAACAAATACACGTCTATCAAATCGTCCTGCACGAAGCAGTGCCGGATCAAGTACATCTATCTTGTTTGTTGCAGCAATTATAATAACACTGCTAGATCCTTCAAAACCATCCATCTCCGTAAGGAGCTGATTGAGTGTTGCCTCACGTTCATCATTTCTCTGTCCGTCACGTTTTTTACCGACAGCGTCAATCTCGTCTATAAAGATAATTGATGGTGCATTTTTCTTTGCTGCTGCAAAAAGCTCATGAACACGTTTTGCACCCATACCTACATAGATCTGTACAAAAGAAGCCCCACTTTGGTAGTAAAACGGCACATCTGCAGCATTTGCAACTGCTTTGGCTATCATAGTTTTCCCAACTCCGGGAGGTCCTACGAGTAAAACACCTCGAGGAAGACGTGCACCAAAGTTCTTATAACGTTTTGGATTTTTCATAAAGTCAATAATCTCTTCAAGCTCAATTTTGACATCACTGATACCGCCAATATCATCAAAACTTACATCACTTTTTATCGCTTCTATAGGAGCATTTATCTCTAAAGAGCTGCTACCCGTACCTTCATTTTGTTTTGTTGTAAATTGAAGTGTAGAAAAGATACCTTTGCTTTGTAAAAATTTAAAAAGCAAAGAGCCAATTCCTAAGAAAAGAACCAAGAAAAGAATATAGATAAGAATGTTTGATTCACTACCAACTTCAACTTTATAATCAACAAACATTCGAGGAGTAACCTGTGAAGAAGCAATCTTATAATAACCGTTTTTTGTCTTCAGATAGACATACTCTTTTGTTACTATTACTTTTGTTACCTGCTTATTTTGTAATAAAGCGTTTGCCTGACTCAGCGTAATAGCATCAGCATTGTCACGCAGTATTGCAAAAAGAATGAGGGCAATAATAATAAAAGCAGAAACGATTAATGCAATACGGTTTGTTTTAGATGTTGGCATAATTATGTTCCTTCATCACTTCATAATCTGAAATTTTCACCCAATTTCCAAGAAGGTCTTCATCTGATTTTACCACTATTTTATTAAAATGTTGGTCAAGACCATGATACAGCCCGCTTTTATAGGACTCAATGAGAACATCCAACTCCCCATTAAAAGCTTTTCTAAATGCATAATTTTTCTCATTTACCAAAGCTTCTATCTCATGCAGTCTCTCTTTTGCAACTTTGCCATTTACTTCTGGTTTCATAGTCGCAGCAGGTGTACCATCACGCTTTGAATAGGTAAAAGCATGCAGATGTGTAAGTGGCAATGCTTTTGCATTCTCCATTGCCTCTTGCCATAACGCTTCACTCTCTCCTGGAAAGCCGGTAATAAAATCTGTTCCTATCGCATAGCCTTTATCAGCTAAAAACTCAAACAGTTCTCTGTCTTGTCTGTAAACATTTCGTCTATTCATCAGTTTAAGCATTTTGGGAGATGTATGCTGCAGGGCAATATGCATATGCTTCTCCATCCATGACTCATCTAAAATCTCTTTAAATTCATCCGTAATTTGAATCGGTTCAACACTCCCTAAGCGAATACGACGTACTCCACGAATAAGTGACATCTTTTTCATCAACTGTGCCAAAGATGTTTTTGTATCTTGACCATATGAGCCGACATTTGTTCCTGTTAAGATAAACTCACCAAAACCATTGAGTGCCAAGCGGGAAACCTGCTCTAAAATGCGTCCTTCATCCATACTTCGTGCATCACCACGAACAAATGGAATGATACAGTAAGAACAACGAAAATTACATCCCTCTTGAATCTTTATAAAAGCACGGCTTTTACCGACGAACTCATCAACAACCATCTCATCTATATGGTTCAAGTCACCCTTTTCATAAAAAGGCTGCTCTTTTTTCAGTAATGTGTCGATTTTCTCTTTTTCACTCTGCCCAAAGACACCATGTACTCGTCCCTCACGCAGTAGTGATTCACCTTTTGTATGTGCTCCACAACCTGTTAAAAAAAGCTTCTTATTATCTCCTTTTTTCTCAAGTTGTGAGATATAAGAACGTACATGAGTATCTGCACCGTTGGTAACTGTACAAGAGTTAATAACCACAACATCTGCTTCATCTTCATTCTCTGTTATCTCATACTCTTGAAGCGAGCTCATCATTACTTGTGAGTCATAAAGATTTGTACGACACCCAAAGGTTTTAAAATATACTTTTTTTGACATTATACTAACTCGTTATTATGTGCCACAGGTGCTTCACTTTGCATATCGATATTGAGTTTTTGTGTAGGGTATGCAATAGTGATATCATCTTCTGCTTTAAAAGCATCAATAATCTCTGTTGATATTACACTTCTGAGTGTCAGTGTTCCATAGGCATTTGTCAGATACCAGGCTTCAATATCAATTCCATATGGTTCAATGAAAGAGTAGATTCTTGGTTCAACATTTGTATTTTTCAAACTGTAGTGCTGACGCAACTTATTGAGCTGTTTTCTTGTAATGTCAGTATATCCTTTAGAGTACTTTTTTGTAATCTCTTTGACAAGATGCATCGCTTTTTTATGGTTCGAATCAAATGTCACCGTAATCTTTACACCATCCCATACTGTTTTTAAAGAGTGGTGCGTATAGTTTGCAATCATGCGTGTAAAAATGTAATTGTTCGGCACAAAGATGATACGTCCTGCACGACGATTTTGCATAATAGATGTGAGTGTGATATCTTCTAAAATCGTAATACGAAGCAGTGAGATATCAAGTACATCTCCCACATATTTCATCCCGTCCATATCTACACGGATCCTGTCCCCTACGTGAACACTGCCGCCAAAAACAATCACCAACCAGCCAAGAATGGACATAAACCAGTCTTTCATGGCAATAGCGATACCTGCAGATGCAAATCCTAAAATAGTGACTAAATAACTGACATTTTCTATGTAGTTGAAAAAGAGTATCAGAAGAATTATAGTGAAATTTGTAAAGGTAATAATCTTATTTGCCATATAGAAGCGTTCATTATCAGTAATGTACTTTTTAACAATAAGTTTAAGAAGAAAAAAGATGAAAAAGACAAATAAAACAGCGATACCAATCTTTATAAGTCTGTAAACCTGTTTTTGTATCCCTTTGTTAATGCTTATTTTTGCAATCTCTAAGCGCTTTTGATACACATTGAGTGTTACGCTCATTGTATCTAAAGCTCTTTCAAATCGCTCTAGCTCTGTCTGCTTTCTTTCCAAGACATCTTGATACTTCTCTGGATTTAACTTGTAAAGTTTTTTATAAAGATCAAGCTCCTTACGCAGTAAAACAATTAAAGCGCTTAGGTTCTCTTTCCTTTTTTTATAGTCATCATAATTTGCATCTATCGTCTTTATAAGAGAGAGGCCTGTAAATATCTCAAACGGATTGGATATTTTGGGAACATCTTCTATCTTAGGCGGCGTAATGAGCTTGGAAAATGGTGCACTGCTGTCACCTTTGAGTTTGTTTATCTGTGATGTTAAAATATTCTCTTTAGAGATAAGCCCTGCAAGCTCATCCATATCACTTGAGGTTTTCGCATGCTTTGAGAGCCACTTAATTCTCTTTTTGATAGCATCAAGCTTATTTTTCACCTCTAGCGATGTCAGATAGGATGCGTAACTTTTAATCCAAACATTCTCATCAGATATCTGATTGTCAAGTTCATTCAGTTCTTTAAGGTATCTGCTTATCTGCTCTGAAACAAGCATTTTTTGCTGTGTTGCATCATATGCATCTGATTTTTCTGCCGCTGTCTGGACTAGGGCATTGTTTGCATCAAGAGCAAAAGTCTTTAATGGTAAAAAAAGTATAAAAACTGTAAAAAGTACTCTTTGAAAAAACAGCATCATTATTTTCCAAACGCTTTTAAGACAGAAAGGACAACTGCTTTGTCCACTTCATCTGTAATTTTAACACCGCCAAGACCAACAGGTAAGATAAAAGTGATTGTTGCATCTGAACTTTTTTTATCTAAGAAAAATGCATCATAAAAACTCTCTACATTTTCTATCATATAATTCGTAGGCAGATTGTATTTTTCCAACAAAGCTTTTACTCTTTGCGCTTCTTCTTCACGCATAAGACCCAGTTTCACAGAAAGTGCATTTGCCATAACCATTCCAATGGCAACAGCTTCTCCATGAAGATACTTTGTATAACCTGTTTCATTTTCAATAACATGTCCAAATGTATGACCATAGTTAAGTGCAGCTCGTAGACCATGCTCTTTTTCATCTTTTGCAACAACATCCGCTTTTGTCTCTACAGCCTGTTTAATCGCTTCTTGCAGTGCAGTTTTATCGTTCAAGTCAGCATTTTCCAAATATTCAAAAAAGGTTTTGTTAAATGTTACTGCCATCTTGACAACCTCTGCAACACCTGCACCAAACTCACGTTTTGGCAGTGTTGTTAAAAAATGCGGGTCAATATAGACCGCACGTGGCTGATGAAAAGCACCAATGAGATTTTTACCATAACTGTTATTAATTCCTGTTTTCCCACCGACACTTGCATCAACTTGTGAAAGCAGTGTCGTTGGAATCTGTACAAAATCAATACCACGCTGGTAGATACTTGAAGCATATCCTGTCATATCCCCGATTACACCACCGCCAAAAGCGATCAAAAGAGATTTTCTGTTAAAACGATGATTGAAAAGAGATTCTAAAATCAAATCAATGGATACCTGATTTTTGTAGCCCTCTCCATCCGGTACAGTAATGATATAAAGCTCTTTGGCTCTGATTTTTGAGAGCAAATAGCCTAAATGCAAACCTGCTACTTTAGGGTTTGTAACAATAGCTACCTTTGTATCATATGTGAGCTCTGGAATTGTATCAATAGTAATATCATAAGAGTTATCAACAACTTGTTTAAGGGGAATGTTTACTTGCATTATCTGTCCAAAAATATAATATGATAGATAATACTTAAATTATGCTAAAAAGTTACTAAATTAGAGCTGTACAGGTATGAAAATTTGATGATAATTATCAAGCTTGAAGTACAGTTTCTCTGAATCAGTAGAGAAGAGTGCATAAGTGCGTCGTGTTGTCAATTTAGAAGTAAAAGGAAGAATCTGAATAAAATTATCTTTATGCTTCAAAGCACGAATAGGATTTTCATTCTCTTTTATCACTTTAATTGACTTTGAAAAGATTGTAGAGAGGTTGTAATAGTGCTCGATTACCTGCTCTTTTTCCTCTTGATGCTCCTGAAGATAATTATAGAGTTCAAGGTTAAAGTTCATCTGCTCAGAGATATCAAAGATAGTTGCAGAAATCTTCTCCAAATCTCTGTTATCAGAGAGCACAAGTGCCGCATCTTTTACGTTTGAGAAGCTTCTGTCTGCAAGCTTGAGTACAGGAACATGTACTTCATACAGTGCACGTCTGACATAGTAATCCCTAAACATCTCCGTAGGTACGATAACCAGACCGACATGGTAGGATTTGACATCATTGAAAAATGTCTCTTTGAGATTTAAGCTGTCATAATTAATATCAATAACAATATCCAGGTCTCTATACTCTTTGATATACTGCAGTATCTCTATATTTGAAGGATTGACAACCTTAATGACAAGATCATGTTTGAACTTTGTATGTACATAAACAGCACGACGTACCAGTTCTTTTATCTTTGCGTGAGAAACTATGTCCATATCTATGTAGAGCAAAATATTTGTTCCAAATGGCTCAGGAAATTGTCCAAGTTCACGCTTAATGGCACGGTATACAGATTTAAGAACTGCAGGCTGTCCCACTAAGAGCAGCAAGTCATTTGGCTGGATCATCCGTCTTCGTGAAGGCATCAACAGTTGACGATTTCTGTAAATTGCAACGATTCGCCAGTTCTTTTGCTCAATCACACCAATGTGACGATAGACAAAAGAACTTCCAAAAGGAACGAGAACTTCCATAATCTCGCCTTCACCAAGTCCAACATTTTGGGCAATTACAGGAACATTTGGAAGATAATCAAGCATTCTGGAAGCCAAGATCTCATTTGCATTGACTAAAACGACATTGGCATCTTCATTCTCCATATTCCACTGATTAAGGACAATGATACGAAGCTGTTTTTTGATAACTCTGATATTTTTGATGGTGTTTTCAACGTCCGCCTGACTATCCATGGCAATAATAACCTGGATAAACTCCATCTTAAGCAAATTTGACAGTTTATAAAAACTTGTTGGATCAAATTCATAAAATTTAAAACGTGCAGGATTGGCTGTAGGGAACTCTTTTTCTTTTAGCTGAACGACATAATAGATGTTTTCACTCGTATATGTCTCACTTACCCTTTGAATAAAATGCTCACCGATTGCACCATCACTGATTATCAATATTTTTTTCATGGCCGTATTATATCAGAACTTTAACTGTTATCTTTTTTGAATACGTGAACGTTCCACCCACATCTCTTTATCTGCTTTTTTCCAAACTTTGTTGACAAAATAGCCGGTGATTTTAACACGTGTTTGAGTTCTCACATTAGAAGTAAAAGAAGTTCCTTTTTCCCATTTGCCAATGGTTTTCAAACTACGTATACCGGCATAAATATTTGCATCCTCACGCAGACGGAATGCAGATGCCTTAAAATGTATTATCTCTACTTTTTTACTCTTTTTTACTATAGCTTGAGTACTTTTTTTGAGTTTTAGTGTTGGAAATTTGTTCTCATCTTCACACAAAGGCTGTCTGATGACTATCTTTTTTATTTTCTCTTTGACAATAACTTTTGTTTTCGGACTCTTTTTTTGTCTCTTTAACTGTTTGTTCAGCTCTTTTATTTGATTTTTCAAATGTGTGATTTTTTTCTTGTAGACACTGTTTTCATGCTCTAAAACAATGTTTTTCTCTTTTAGATCAAAAAGCTGTTTTTCATAACTGTGACGCAGTTTTTCAATATCATCAACGATGGCATCAATCCGCTGTATCTCCTCTGTAGCAAAAAGGTTACAAGAAAAAAAGAGAAAAAATGTAAGTAAAAAGAGCCGTATCATCATCTGCCTTTTTTAAGAAGCTTTACGCCCATCTCTACATGATGTGTATATGGAAACTGGTCAAAGAGTGCCATATCTATCACTTCATGTGTTTTTGTTAAAATTTCCAGATCCCGATAGAGTGTTTCAGGGTTACAGGAGATATAGACTATAGTATCATATCTTGCACTGAATTTACAAGAGTATTCATCCATACCACTGCGAGGAGGGTCAACAAATATAGCATTGATATCGTAACTTTTAATGTCAATATCTTTCATTCTGCGAAACTCTCGTACACTATCAAGTGCTTCTACAAACTCTTCAACACTCATTCGTACAAACTCTATATTATCAACACCATTTAAAAGCATATTACTCTTTGCAGCATTTATAGAGGATTTTGATATTTCAGTTGCAAGGACTTTATTAAAAAGTGTGGCAAAAGGAATCGTAAAATTTCCTGCGCCACAATAGAGTTCCAGTAAATCTCCCCTACTTCCAAGAAATGCATCCATAGCCCAGAAAATCATCTGCTCGTTCACACGTGGATTTGGTTGCGTAAAACTGTTCTCTATGTAGTTAAACTTGTACTCTTTGTTTTTTATCATCAAAGATTCAGTGATATAATCCTGTCCGATTACTACTTTTTGTTTGCGTGAGCGCCCTATGAGGTAGATACCGAGTTTTTGAGCAATCTCTTTTGCTTTTTCTTCCCACACACTGTCAAGTTTTCGATGATAGATGAGTGAAACTACTATCTCACCAGAGCTTGAGCTTAGAAAATCAGCTCCAAAGAGTTTAAAACCAAGCTCTTTTTCTTTTATCTCACACAAGAGTTTTGGCATCAAAGCAGCAATATGCTCATTTACCTGTGGGCATGCATCAACCAATACAACACCTTTGTGCTCTTGATGATTCATCGCATAGAAGATATCATCTTCAACATGCCAGATTTTAAATTCACTGCGTGCTCTGTAGTGCTCTTGTGGTGACTCGAAAACTTTTATCTCTTGTGTGTAATATGGCTGAAATCTACTCTTATTGAGCGCTAACTTCTGCGAAAGCTGTCCCTCATATCCATCTTCATAAACACGACATGCACCACACTCACCAAAATATTTACAATCCAAAAGCTATTTCCTCACACTATTTTATTGAAGCAATCAAATTGCCAATAAGAAGATTCCATCCGTCAATCAGTACAAAAACAAGTATTTTAAAAGGCAGTGATATCATTACAGGAGGTAGCATCATCATACCCATTGACATCAAAATCGAAGCAACAACCATATCAATGACCAAAAATGGTAAAAAGAGTAAAAAACCTATCTCAAAAGCTGTCTTCATTTCACTGATGATAAAAGCAGGAATAACAATTGAGAGAGGTACATCAGCGACACTTTTTGGATTTTCCATTTTACGTATGCGTAAAAAGAGTGCCAAATCTTTCTCTCGTGTATTTCGAATCATAAAGTTTTTAAAAGGAAGGGCTGTTTTTGTAAATGCCTCTTCATAACCTATCTCTTGTGCAACATAGGGCTTGATTCCCTGCTCATATGCTCTTGTCCCTATGGGTTCCATTACAAAAAATGTAAGGATCATAGCAAGCATGACCAAAAGCTGTGTCGGTGGGACTTGCTGCGTTCCAAGAGCTTGGCGTAAAAAACCAAAGACAATCACAAAACGGGTGAATGTTGTCATCACAAGCACCATAGACGGTGCCAGAACCAAAAGCGTAAGAATAACTAAAACATTCAATGATGAGACGAGCTGTTGTGGTGTATCTGGAGCTGAGAGACTTAGGTTTACCGTTGGAATAGTTACAGCATCAGCACCAAAAACAGCCATATTCAATGCAAAAAGAGCTAGAATGATTCTCATCATTTTTTACTTGTTCACCTTATCTAAAACAGATGTTGTCTCTTTATTTTTCTCTTCGCTTTTCTTACCAAAGAAATGAAGCTCAACACGACGATTTTTTTCTCGTCCTGTAGGTGTTGCATTTGTTGCAATAGGATGATACTGTGCAAAGCCTGCTGCTGACATTCGAGCAGGATCAACCCCATCTAAAACCAACTCATGCAAAACAGAGATGGCACGTGCGCTTGAGAGTTCCCAGTTGTCCTTAAAAGGAGAAGACGGGCCAGGATTACCATCATCAGTATGTCCTTGTACGCTCACCTGCATATCATTTGGCAACTCACCGACAATAAATGCTACTCTTTTTAAGAAAAGCAGTGCATCTTGATTTTCAATCGTAGCAGATCCTGATTTAAAAAGCAGTGCTGCAGGCAGTTTGATAACAAAACCATTCTCAGCCTCTTCTACTGTAACCTCAGGACCTTGTGATTTTTCCATCATTTCATTGGCATCTGCAGCTGCCTGCTGAATTCTGTTTACTGCATCACTTGTCTCATCTTGAGATTCAATTGGAGTAGACTCCTGAATACGTTGCTTCGATATCTCTGTTTTTGTTCCACCTTCCAAAACACTCATAGCTCCGGAGAGAGAACCAATGGCTTCAGAGACTTTTTTAGCATCCATACTACTCATCGAGAGCAAAAGTACGAAGAAACAAAGAAGAAGAGACATCAAATCCCCAAAGGCAGCTAGCCAGGCAGGGAGACACTCTTCACATTCAGGACACTTTTTTTTACCCATCAATCTTCACTTTAATCAAACTGGCTTACACGATCAGCCGGTGCAAGATATGCAAGCAGTTTTGCTTCAAGAACACGAGGTGCATCCCCGGATTGAATCGACATGATACCCTCAAGTATCATCTCTTTTACCATCGTCTCTTCATCATTACGAATTGCCAGGATATTTGCAATCGGTGCTCCAAAGATATTACCGATCATTGCACCATACATCGTCGTAAGTAAGGCAACCGCCATAGATGGACCAATTGCAGAAGGATCTGCCATGTTTAGAAGCATCGCAACAAGACCGATAAGTGTACCGATCATACCCATCGCACCCGCAAGTCCTGCCCACTGACTAAAGATAGAACCGTTTACCTTGTGACGAGTACTTGTTTGTTCCATCTCTATCTCTAAAAGCTCACGGATGGTATCTGGCTCATTCCCGTCAATCGCCATAGAGAGTCCTTTTTTTAAGAACTCATTTTCTTCATTGTTTACTTCACTCTCTAATGCCAAAATCCCATCTTTTCTGGCTTTTGTAGCAAACTCAACAAGTTTTTTGATAAGTTCACCTGTATCTTCTTCTCCCGGCTTGATAGCTTTCATAAAGATCTTTGTAAACTGTTTCATCTGAGAAGGTTTAAATGAAACCATTAAGGCACCAATACTACCACCGATAACGATAAGCACTGATGGAATATCGATGTACGCACCGATACCAACACCCATAACCATAGCACCCAAAAGAAGTGCCATAATCAAAACAATACCAATGACCGTACCTAAATCCATTTAATTACCTTGTCAAAATTTATAATCACATTATAATACCACAAAAATTATTATGTAGAGGGAAATGAAGAGTTTTTTTTTATAATTTTAAAACACGAAAAGAGTCAAGCAACTTTACGATTAGTAAAATTATAAGCCATGCCAGCACCATTGTAATAACAGTATGAGAGAAAAAGTGATCCCCTATTATCATCTTATAAAGTCCCATACTCCAACCGGTAACAACTCCTATACCCAAGCCGATAATTTTGTTTTTTTTCTTTTTAAAGAGAAAAAAAAGACTCAAAAGCGCAAAACCACCGCTTGCATGTCCGGCCGGCCAACACTTACTTTTTTTGTGTGTCAGTTTAAACTCTTGCGAATAACTTTGCCATACTGCACTTCTTGGGTAGATGCCGCCGTAATGCTTCTCATCTTTTGGACACGGCATATTTGTCTGACTTTTGAGCCCACTTGAAATTACCGGTACAAATATAGCTGAGAGTATCAAGATAACTATACCTCTTTTATAGCTCTGAATGAGTGGTTTTTTCCAAAAAAAGATCAAAGCAAATAGAAACATTGCTGCAATGATAATAAGCAGTTTTTTAATTCCATCATAAAATATAAATCTATAAGGCTGCAGCGACCAGTCTAAAATCCATTTATGTGTCGAGAAGTTATAAAACATATCCTGGATATAAAGATCAACATCTGTTATACCAAAAAAGAGTATCACTGCTGCAAGTATCAATGATGTGAGGATGATTTGTCGCTTCAGTGTCATCTTTTGAGCATATCCATATCTTTTTTATAAACGTCTGTTTTTACATTGAAAATGCCTAAAAATGTATGAAAAAGATTGTCCTGTGAATACTCTTTATGACTTCTCTCACGCAAGGCCTCTGCATTGATCTTTTTACTCATATTTTTACCAAACCACATAATCGCACCGATATGCGTCTGTGCATCAGGTGCCATAAAGTATGGTAAACCATGTAGATAGACACCACCTTCGCCAAGACTCTCCCCATGGTCGGCCATATAGATCATTGCAGTGTCATAACTTTCATCATATTTTTTCAAAAACTCTATGACCTGACTTAAAAAATAGTCTGTATAGAGAATTGCATTGTCATAAGCATTAACAATCTCTTGCTGCGTACACTCTTCAAGCTGATTTGTTTTGCATGTCGGTGTGAACCTCTCAAAGGCTTTTGGATAGCGTTTAAAGTATGCCGGTCCATGGTTTCCCATCTGATGTAGTACAACAAAAATATCTTTCCCTCTGTTTTTTTCAATGAACGCATCAAGTCCCTGAATCATTCCAATATCTCGACACTCACCTTCTATACAGATAGAGTTGTTTTTTGGAATTTTAAAATCTTCATACGGTACACGCAGTGCTACACCTTTTGAGTCTGAGTTATTATCACGCCATAAAACTGCTATGTCATTCGTATGTTTTAAAACATCCAAAACATTTTCAGTTGTAATACCTTTTTTGTAGTTATAATCACCCCTGTCATAAACTGCGAACATACAAGGTACTGACTCAGCTGTTGAAGTTCCACACGAGCTGACATTTGTAAAGTTGATAATGTCTTCTTTCTTAAGCAGTGGATTTGTCTCTCTCTCATAACCGTTAAGACTAAAATGATCAGCTCGGGCTGCTTCACCCACAACCATTATGACAAGTTTTGAACGATTATCATCTGATGGTTTAACAACTTTCGCATCTTCTCCTATTGGCTCTACGACTATCGGTCCGCTGTTAAATGTTTTATTGATGTATTTTCCTGTTGAATAGATCCAATAAGCAGGATTAACGGTAAAACGAAGTGGTTTATGCTCTCTTGCAAATGATGTATAGTGCTTGGAGAAAATGAAAATCATACCAACGATAACAACAATAGATATACCAATCAATTTTAATCTCGAAATGAGCTCTTTTTTAAAGCCTCTGTTATCAATCTTTACTTTATAGACCAGAATAGAAGGAAGCAGACCTAAGAACGTAAAGTAAAGTACCTGTTTAAATGTCAGCAGATCCATTGATTCGTTGATATTTGTCTGCATCATATTGCGAATCATACTGTCATCGATAACAACATTGTAACTGTTCATAAAGTAGTTTGTCAGAGAAGAGACAATCAAAATCAAAATAATAATGGGTTTAATAGTCCATTTCGTACTGACCAAAGAAAAAAGCAGTGTTGTAAAAAAGAAAATAACAATCGCTGTTGAGGCAACAAAACCGAAATTTTCTCCAAGTGGATAGACTTTTGTCAGATTTACAAAAAATGTGTAGTTATCAAACAGAACCAAAAAAAGGCTTGTCAGTAAAATAAGTTGTGTTTGTGTGATTTTTTCCAACGGAATATTCTCTTTATATTTTTTTAGAATTATACATTCTTAAAATGAATGAGAAGTAAAAGTAAAAAATGGTAAAATTCCATCATTAATTTATAAGAAAAGATTAAAAATGAACAATGAAGCAATCAGTATCGTAATTTTAGCAGCGGGAAAAGGTTCCCGTATGAAATCAAACAAAGCAAAGGTACTCCACACTATCAGTGGCAAACCAATGCTCTATCATATCATTAAAGAGTCCAAAAAAATCTCTGATGATATTACTGTGGTCATTGCGCATCAAAAAGATGCAGTAGTAAAAACTATGGAACAATATTTTGATGATATCAATTTCGTTGAACAAGATGCCGTGAACTATCCTGGAACCGGTGGTGCTGTGATGGATATCACACCAAAACATGACAAGGTCTTGGTACTAAACGGTGATATGCCACTTATAACTGCTGAATCTCTTAAAGGTTTTCTTTCTTTGGAAGCTGACATTATTATGAGCATTTTTGACCTAAAAGACCCAAGTGGATATGGCCGTGTAATTATTCGTAATGAAGAGGTTGAATACATAGTCGAACAAAAAGATGCCAGTGATGCTGAGCTCAATGTTACAACGGTAAATGCAGGTGTATATACTTTCTCACGCAGTATCTTAGAGAGATATATTCCTTTCCTTTCCAATGATAATGCACAAAAAGAGTACTATCTGACAGATATTATTGCCATGGCAAAAGAAGAAGAAGCTTCCATCGTTCCGCTCCTTGTTGATGAAGCCTTCTTTAAAGGGATAAACTCTAAAAAAGATTTGGCTGAAGCAGAAGTCATTATGCAAAACCGTATTAAAAAAAGATGGATGGAAGCGGGTGTCATTATGCACTTGCCTGATACTATTTATATTGAAGAGAGTGTAGTTTTTGAAGGTGAATGTATCGTAGAGAACAACTGTCGTATCACAGGTGAAAGCAAAATTGTAAACTCTCATATCAAAGCAGGCAGTGTTGTTGAAGATAGCACAATGGTAGATTCAGATTGTGGTCCGATGGCACATCTTCGTCCACTCTCACATATCACAGATACACATATTGGCAACTTTGTTGAAACAAAAAAAGCAACGCTACATGGTGTAAAAGCAGGACATCTCAGCTACATCGGTGATGCAGAGGTAAGTGAGGGAACAAACATAGGAGCAGGCACCATTACCTGTAACTATGATGGTAAGAACAAATATAAAACCATCATTGGAAAAAATGTCTTTATCGGTAGTGATTCACAACTTATAGCTCCTGTTACAATCGAAGATGATGTAATGATAGCAGCAGGATCAACCGTTACTAGTGGTACAGTTGCTAGTGGAAATTTAGTTCTCAGCCGTACAAAAATGCGTCTTGTCAAAGACTTTTATTATAAATTTTTTGGGAAGAAATAGTTTTTAAAAATGACAGAGTATCATACATTTGATCCTCTAATATTTCCTGATTCAAAAATCTTGATTTTAGGCTCATTCCCAAGTATAAAATCTCTCCAAGAGGGATTTTACTACGCGCATCCACGTAATCAGTTCTGGCCAATACTCTCTAAGATATTTCATGAAAAAGCAGATACAAAAGAAGAGAAAATCGAACTTTGTAAAAAATACCATATTGCACTCTTTGACAGTGCAAAGAGTCTGCAAAGAGAAAAAGGCAACTCGAGTGATACAAATCTGAAAAATATAGAAGTAAATGACTTTGAAGGGCTTTTAAAAGAGTATCCATGCATTGAACTTATTGCTTTTACAGGCAAAAAGGCAGAGCAGATTTTCAATACAAAATATAAACATCTTGCAATAAGAAAAGTGCTCCTTCCCTCTACATCTCCGGCTCACGCAAGCATGAAACTTGATGAAAAACTACAAAAATACAAAGCACTCTTTCAAGAGATTTTAGGAATTTAAAACTTTTTCCAAAGCATTTTCATAAGCATCCATATCAAGACCAAACTCTTCTATGGTCTCTTTTGCTGTTGCAATTGATTCGTCCGTTATTTCACCATTTGGCAATACTGTCTCACGTACAGCTTTTAACTCAGCTGCCATTCTCTGTTCATCCGGCCCTGTACCCTCCGGGTCATCACTATAGCGGATAATATGTACGATTTCCGGATCAAGTCCCCATCTGTGAAAGAGTGTTGCAGTTACATCAGTTGTTTGTGCTCCACAAGCCGTTTTTTCAGCACTTGCGATATCTTTACCTGCTAAAAGCGCTTTTTGAATAATGTCAACTTTACCATCTTCTACAAGTGTTTTAGCGATAATCACACGACCGATATCTACTAAAAATGCCGCCGGTGCCAAAACTCCAAGATTTTTTGACTCTTTACGGATAAGCCAGTTAATGGTCAGTGCAAGTTGTCTGTCACATGCCAGTGCAAATTCTTCTTTTGTCATATTGTATGGAGAGAGATCTATCTCAAAGTTTGAATCAACTGCACTCGTAAGTACAAAAGTTCTTACTGCATCTTTTCCAAGAAGAGAGATTGCCTGCTTGATACTTGTTATATTACTTTTCATTCCATAAGCAGGCGAGTTTACAATACGAAGGATATTAGCTGTCAAAAGCGGATCTTTTTCTATGGCTTTTTGCATATCCTCAAATGTAGATTCCGGATCTTGATAAATTCTCTCAACTTCTTGAACTGACTCAGGAAGTGCCGGAATTGACTCTATATTTTCTAAAAGTGTTTTTGTCATCTATCTTACCTTTTTTCTAATCTATTTTTATTGTAATGCAGAGAGAGCAAAATTTTCCATTCCTGCCGATTTATTTCTTAATATTTTCATCTAATTGTATATTCTAGTAACAATCAATTGATATTTTAAATACTCTTTAATCTCACTTATAACATTAATATTCCTTCTATTCTAACTTTATACCTATATTCTATCTTTAGAATCAAGTATATTACCCTTCCCTGTCAAATATAAGAATTTTTCGCTAAAATACAAGAAAAATTAGAAAGTTTTTTATGAATATCACAGAAAATTTACTTCAAAATAAAAAAATTCTTTTAGCAGTGACAGGTTCCATCGCTGTATACAAATCACTTGAGCTCGTTCGTCTCTTTGTAAAAGCAGGAGCTGAAGTGCGTGTTGTCATGAGTGAAAGTGCCAAAAAATTTGTTGCACCACTTACTTTTGAAACACTCTCATCAAACAAAGTCTTAGATGATACAAATGAAGACTGGTCAAGTGACTTCAACCATATCAAAATCACACAATGGGCAGACATTATGGTCATCGCTCCAGCTACTGCGAACACTGTAGCAAAGCTTGCCAATGCCATCGCAGACAATATTTTACTCCAGTGCGCACTTGCATACTCAGGTATGAAAATCTTAGCACCCTCAGCAAATACAAATATGCTGCAAAACCCAATCACACAAGCCAACTTTAAAATGCTCGGTATTGCAAACTACACGATTTTAGATACACAGGTAAAAGAGCTCGCATGTAAAACAACAGGTGATGGTGCAATGGCAGAGCCGCTCGATATTTTTTATCAGAGTGCACGAGAACTCTTAAAAGATGAATTTTGGTCTGACAGACGCGTTATAGTAACCGGTGGCGGTACAATTGAAAAGATTGATGATGTCCGCTATCTCTCAAACTTCTCAAGTGGGAAAATGGCAAGTGCCCTGGCTGTTGCCCTTTATCTCAAAGGTGCCGATGTGAACTTAATAGCAACAAGATTTGACAGTGAACTTCCCGAAAATATGCATAAAATTGATGTTGAAAGTTCAGCGGAGATGCTGGAGTATCTTGTTGACTCCATTCGCATCGCAAAAAAAGGTAAACTCTCTAAACCAACACTTATGCGTGATGAGCATATCCATCTTATACAGAAAAAGCCTTACCTTTTTATGGCAGCAGCCGTGAGTGACTATGTACCAAAATTTGAACAGGCCGGAAAACTCAAAAAAGAGTCTCTTGGCGATGAATGGCAGCTTGAACTCAAAAAAAATGTAGATATACTGGATTCAATCGATAAAGATGGTATAACAACCATTGGGTTTAAAGCAGAGATGGATAAACTAAACGCTATCGATAATGCTTCAAAAATGTTAAAAGTCAAAGAACTTGATGCCGTCTGTTTGAATATTTTAGAGGATTCTTCAAGCTTTGGCAGCTCTACAAATAAGATAGAGTTCATTACAAAAGATAAAGTTACATCATTACCAGAAAATGGCAAACTTTCTCTCTCTTTTGAAATAGTAGAGAGTGCAAAAAGCCTCCAAGAGAAGTAGATGAACAGAGCAAAGCATATAGCCATTATTATGGATGGAAACGGAAGATGGGCAGAACTTCAAGGCAAAAAACGTGTCAAAGGACATGAAGCCGGAGCAAAAGTTGTTAAAGAGATAACAACGTATTGTGCCAATAATGAAGAGATAGAACGTCTTACTCTCTATGCTTTTTCAACTGAGAACTGGAAACGTCCACGCCTTGAAGTGGAGTTTTTAATGAAACTGCTTGATAACTATCTCAAAAATGAACTTGAAGTCTATCTTGCGAATAATGTCCGTTTTGAACCTATCGGCGATATTCGTGCCTTTTCAAAATCACTGCAAAAAACGATTGCTATGGTTCAAGAAAAAACAGCACATTGTGACGGACTTGTACAATCTTTGGCACTCAATTACGGCTCACAGGATGAAATTATCCGTGCTGTGAACAAACTGCGAAGTGTTGAAGAAGACATTACAACACAAATACTCTCTAATGCACTTGACTGTAAACATAATGTCGACCTGCTCATCCGTACCGGAGGAGACAAAAGACTCTCTAACTTTTTGCTTTGGCAGGCAGCGTATGCAGAGCTCTTTTTTGTTGACACTCTTTGGCCGGATTTTGGTACAAAAGAGTTGGAAAAAATCATCAAAAAGTTTAAAAAAGTCGAACGTAGATTTGGAGGACTGAAATAATGGAATATACTCTAATCACTTCTTTTATTTTAGGCCTTCTTATCGGTTCATTTTTAAATGTAATCATTGTTCGTATACCCAAAGAAGAGAGCATTGTATTTGGAGGCTCACACTGTGTGCACTGCAGTAATAAACTCAAGTCATGGCACAACATTCCTCTTTTGTCATGGATTTTACTGCGAGGAAAGTGTGCTTACTGTAAAACTCCGATATCTGTTCAATATCCAATCGTAGAGCTGATTTCCGGATTTGTTTTTTTAGCAATAGCCTCTAAATACGGCCTCTCTTTTGCCTCTTTTTTCATTGCCATGAGTTTTTTAATGCTACTTGCACTCTCAGTCATTGACTTTAAGTATAAAATGATTCCGGACTCACTTAATCTGTTGGCAATTTTCTTTGCAGTTTTTGGTGCATGGAATGTTGATGGTGTTGTGCATAACTTTCAAAATGCCCTACTCTTTACCGGTGGATTTACTCTGCTGCGTTTTACACTTTCATACTACTTGACCTCTTCTGTTTTTCGAGCAGGTCTCAAGACAAAAACAACTTGGAACAGACACTATGATAGAACACCATTTATCGAAGCCATGGGAGAAGGCGACATTATGGTAGCAGCTACTATGGGGGCTCTTCTTGGTATACAACTTGGTCTTGTTGCTATCTTTTTATCTGCCCTTTTGGCACTGCCTGTAATGCTGCTTGTTCTTGGACGTTCAGCTGAAGAACAACGCGTACCCTATGTGCCTTTTTTAGCAATGGCTACTTTTATCGTCTTTCTTTATGATTCACAAATTATGGACTACATCAAGGCTAGTTACTGATGAAGCGACTACGAAAATATATACTGAGTAACTTCTCATCTCTTTTTCTCTCTATATTTTTGCCGCTGTTCTCCATTGCGTCTGTTATCTTTTTGATCAAACTCGCAGCATATACTGCCATTATACAGCTAACGATTTGGGAGATGACAAAGCTTTATATTTTCATCTTACCGCAGCTACTTTTTTATACACTGCCGATTACTTTTTTCATAGCTGCGACACTCTCACTCTTTAAGCTCTCAAATGACAATGAGATCATTGTGCTCTTTTCCCTGGGTATCAAACCGTTTTTTATCGTAAGAACATTTTTCTGGCCTGCACTGCTGCTCTCTTTGGTTATGTTTTTTAACTTTTTGGTTATTGACCCGCACGCAACAGTACTCTCGAAAAACTTTGTCTCTTACAAAAAGAGTGAAGCAAAATTCAACCTCTCTGCAAGTGAGTTTGGTAACAGCTTTGGAGACTGGCTTTTGTATCTCGGTAAAAAGAATGAAGACGGTACTTTTGAGAAAGTTTTTCTTTTTAACAAAAAACAAAAAGAGGAGATTCTCATTGCTGCAAAAAAGGCAGAGGTCATTAATGATGCAGGGATTTTACGACTCAAGCTCACGCAGGGTGAAGGGTACAGTTACTCAACAGAGAAATTTTCCCAAATAAACTTTAACACAATGCTAATAAATGACACCATGAAAGCGGACTTGATGAACTACAAAAAACCGCTTGAGTACTGGCTCTCAAAAGAGGGATACGGACGAAAGAAACACCTGTTTATCAGAAACTCACTGATGAGTCTTTTTCCACTCGTTACACTCTTTTTGATTGTCTCTTTCGGTGTCGTTCACACAAGACATCAAAAATCGAAGATTTATCTCTTTTTGTTTTTAACGATTCTCTTTTACTACTCCGGACTTTTGGCATTAGAGAAGTACCTTGGATTTTACACCATTGCAGCCGTTTCTCTTGGGTGGCTTTTTGGAAGCTATCTGCTTTATAGAAGAACAATAGTAAGAAAGTTCTAATGAGAGTAGCTGTTACACTGGCATACAACGGTACCCACTATCACGGCTCTCAAATTCAAAGAGATATCTCACCTACGATATTTGGTACTTTTGAAAATGCCCTTTTACGACTCGGAATTGACCAGAGAGTCATTGTAAGCGGTCGAACAGACCGTGGTGTTCATGCCACAGGACAGGTGTGTCACTTTGATCTGCCTCCTTACTGGAGTGACACGCAAAAGCTCAAACGAGTTCTTAATTTTATGCTTCCTTCTTCCATTCGTATACTTCGTGTCAAAGAGGTAAGTGATGATTTTCATGCCAGATATTCAACAAAAAAAAGAGTCTATCGTTATATCTTAAAAGATACGCCACTTAGCCCTTTTGAGGCTGACTTTGTAACATACTCCCAAGAGAAACTTGATGTCAAGATGCTGCACCATAAGATGCAGCTCTTTCTCGGTGAGCATGATTTCAAGCACTTCAAGAAAAACGGCAGTGATGAAAATACAACCATCAGAATGATATACAAAGCATTTGCCTATAAGCATAAAGGGTATATAATACTTAACTTTGAAGCAAACGGATTTTTAAGAAGCCAGATTCGAATGATGGTTGGCTCACTTTTAAAACTAAGTAAAGAAGAGATTATAGAAAAACTCGGTGACACAAACCACAAAGTAGATTCAGCCCCACCAAACGGGCTCTATCTCGCAAAAATAAAATATTAAAGGATGGCTATGTTTGAAGATGTAAAGATGCCCGAAGGAATGTCTCCAGAAGCTCTGGAACATCTTATGTATCCCAAAAACTATGGAAAACTCGATGATGCAGACGGCATTGGAGTAGCACTCGATGAAAAGACAAAAGAGTATGTCATTTTCTATACAAAACTCGAAGATGAAATAGTAAAAGATGTAAAATTTGCTACAAACGGATGTCAAGATACCGTCGTTATCGGCTCAATGTTTACAGAGATGATAAAAGAGAATGATGTTGATTATGCACAAAAAGCGATTCAAAAGATGCATGACAAACTGGGTAAACTCTCGGCACAACAGCAGGTCTGTGCAGATATCGTCTTTACTGCCTTTATAGCATCACTCAAAAACTATGAAAACAGACAAAACGGTGCTAATGAAGAACTGCATCTCTTAAAAATGAAAAAGAGTTGTGAAGTACCATAGGAAGAGGAAGAAAAAAATGACAAATAAAACATATCAAAAAAAACATGAGCTGTGGCTCAGCATCCTTTTTGCATCTTTTGCGATCAATGATGAAGCAATCAAATCACGTCTTTATGACTTTTCACAAATCGCATTCCGCCATATGAAATGGCTTGGCAATGATATCTTAGAGAGTGGCAAAGATTATAACTACGACAGAGAAATGGCGCTTTTAAAACGAGAAAGTAATTTTGAGATACTAAAAGCACTCAAAGAGGAGATAGAAGCTACGCAAGCGCTTTACCCTGATACAATCCTAGGAGAGCGCATCAAAACAGACGATACCTATCTTCTGCAGTATATTTCTGAACTCCTTGCTAATCCTGCAAACGATGCCAAAGTGACCGCTTTTAATATGGAGAGAAAATGGGAAGATCTGGACCAGAGTCAAGTCGATGCACTGACACTCTTTTTATTTGAAGAGTCTTACAAAGAGTATGAACTCATTTTAGTCTATGCATACATGCAGGCACGCACAAAAAATGTGCTTCACTTCAATGTCTTTCAAGACCTTGTCGATGAGTCACACTTCCATCTCAAATCTTTTGGAAATATGATGGCAAAACTCGGCATCCTTGCACTCCCGCGTGAGCTTCATGAGATGACCTATGTTGTTAAAGATTTGGACAAATTTGTAAAAGACGGCATAGCAGAAGAAGAAGCTGCAAAAGAGATGTGTAAAGAGCTCAGTGACTCCATCAAAGATGAAAAACTCTCAAAATTTTTCGACTTTATCAACTATCAGGAGTCGTATCATATCGAGCTGATGAAAAAGTTACTCTAAAAGAGTGACTTTAACTTTGCCCATAAAATTCCAATATACTCATGGAGAGCAATCGTTGAAATATATAAAGCATTTGCACTTGGAACTCTTAGGTAGCCTCTAAATTCACTTCTGTAAAAGCTCGTTGGTGCTGCTATTGGATGCATGCCGAGTGATTCAAAAAGCATCATGGCGCGTGGCATATGAGAAGCAGATGTTACAAGCACAAAAGGCTCTGAGCCTACAACTGTTTTGGTAAACAATGCCTCTTCTTTTGTATCTTTTGGTAAAGGGTTAATGAGCATATCTTCACCTGAGATATCTAATGCTTCTGCCATTTTTGCGTTCATCAATGCTTGGGAAATATCTGTTTTGCCTTCAAAACCTGTAAAAATAATTTTTGAGTTTGGCATTTTGTTATGAATAACAATACCCTCCACTACTCTTTTTATAGAAGCATCTGTAAGCTGTGATGATAGTGGCTGTGCTTCATCGGTATCATGCCCATTACCCAGTACGTGAATGAATTTTACTTCCTGTTTATAATCATACTTAGAGTATTGATTCTCCAAACCTGATACAAGATAGTTTGCAAAAGGAGGATAGGAAAATAAAAAGAGTAAAAAAAGCGAACTCAAGAAGAACTTTTCAGCTCTGTTCTCATTTTTTGCATAAAAGTAGTAGATACCAAGAACGAGCAGCGTTAAAATAAGACCAACCGGCTCGATAAAAAATGATATAAACTTCTTAAGTAAAAATCCTATCTCCATTATTGTATCACTCCCCTTATTTTTTCTACCACTCTCTCATCCCACAACAACCCTTTATGGTGTAAATCATCAATTTCAACGTAATAAACAAGATTATTTATACTCTCTTTGAGTGCTCTTGCATTTTCTATGTATGTTGTTTCATCATCACGACTTACAAAAAGGTAGCTTGCTGCATGCACATTTTGCATAAACTTTTTCGTTTGGAATTTATATCTTATCATAGCTGCTACATTAATACCAAATTTTTTCGCTGCCAAAGAGGGTATGGAATCAAAAGCACCTACTAAAAAAAGTGCTTTGACATCTACTTTAGAAGCTACATAGGCTGCTACACTTGAGCCTATGGAAAAACCAAGCAGATAAAAGTCTCCATAGTTTTTTTTGATAAGCTGCGCGATTTTAAGACCATCTTGCAAAAGATTTTTCTCATTGGGCACACCTTCGCTTTTTCCATAAGAGCGGTAGTTAAATGTAATGATTCTCACCTGCGGATAGAGCTTTGCAAATCTATTGATAAGCCCAACTGCATCATGGCTTCTTCCTACAAATACAAGCAGTGTACTATGAGGATACTCTGGTTCATACACTACACCTTCAAGCTCTACCCCGTCATCTGTTGTCATACTCAGCAGCGTACATGCTTCACACAAATGCTCATCTCTATAGTGAAAGGGTGAAAAAACCATAAAGTGTTGCCACTGATAAAAAACAAAAAGTAAAATAAGTAAAGTGAAAATTATAAAAGCTATATAAATCATAGCCAATATTGTAGTATAATTCCATCAATTATTATAGGATTTACAATGCAACTATTTGGAAAATTTTCAACAAATTTCGATATGGATTATCTCGTTGAGCAATATATCTACATCAATGAGAGTGAAGATGAAAAAATCACGCTTGATGATTTAGAGAGAATGCTCAAAAAAAAGCGTAAACATGTAGTGGGAACTATCTTTTTATATAACCCGGAAGAGTCTCCTACAGGGTATAAAATGAGCCGTTTCTTACAAAAGGATGGGTTTGAGAAGTATGATGAGTATGTAACACTCAATGAATCTCCAAGAATGTACGTCCTCAATGCTGCACTCAAAGAGCACTACAAAGGAAAACTTGTAGAGATACGGTATCTCTTTAACTATAATCGTGAAAATATCGAACCGACTCCGATTTTAGAAGAGTTTGATGCAGACTTGGACAAGTTAAACTCAATGCAGCTTACACGTTATGACAGAGCACTGAACTACATCGACATTCCAAACATTCGTCTGACTGGAAAATTTGTTTTTTTCGGCATGGGACACAAATATGACAGACACCATAAGAATATTATCGCTTACGCCAGAGCACTCTCTGAACATGTAAACAAGCTCGATAAAACAGTCGTATTTATGCATGATAACAATTATGATGAAGATGAGTGTCGCCAAATCGCTTACTTCCTCTCACCATTTGCAACAGGTAAAATGCGTGAGAAGCGTGCAAATGCTCTCAAAGAGGTCTTTAAAACCACTCCACCGCAAGTGGTTAAGATCTCCTCTTAGCCCAACGGGCAAAAAATCGTGCAGGAATGATTCGCTCACTTATCTCTTTTGCACTCAAAATATGCTCTTTTAAAATACGAGCAAGATAAGGAGCAAGTACAAAACCATAACCCCCGCTTCCATTTATCATAGAGAGCTGCGGATAATACAAAAACTCTTGAAAATCTGGTTTTTTTACACGAATATTTTTCTCACAACACGCCAGTGTCTCACGTGAGAGTACAAGAGGACCGACAAGTGGCATATAATCAAAGGAACCCGAACGCAGTCCCGTGTAATCTTTGACTATCTCTACATCACTCAGGTTAATAGTGCGTGAAGCTTTCTCTAAAAGCTCACGTCTCCCCTCTTCTACATTATAAGGTTCACGTGAGGTTTGGGGATGATAATGCACATTATGCGTGGCACCTATTGCCAAGCGATTACCATCACTCGGCGAAATAGAGACAAACTGATGAATGGAGTATGGATTTTGTGTGCTGGTTTGAACATCGATTCTATGTCCCCAAACCCCACGCAGTTCAATATAGGACTCATTTAGTAGTGTTTTATAAGCACCTGTTGCCAATACAAGCTCTTTTGCCGCATAGGTATCATCAATAAGCCAATATCCATCTTCAAAGACAATATTTTCTACTTTTTGCCTGATAAACTTTGCACCCTCTATCATCGCTTCACACATCTTTTGTGCATCAACGATGCCTGCTTCAAGGGACACACTCTCTCTTTGCAGTGCGCTCTGCGTGAGCTTTGCTTTTAGACTCTCTTTGGCTTCTTTTAAAGGTAGTGTTGTTTTTTCTTTGAAAATTCGAAGTGTCTCTTCTTCATCTGCATCTTTGGCAATATGTAAAAGTTGTGCTTTTTTAAAGTGCTCTGCAAAATGTTTTTCATAATATTCCATAGAGTATATAAAAGCATCTTCAATGATTGCTTTGAGCTCACCTGCCTTTGAAAACTTCGGAGAGATGAACGCACCTGCTGCCCCACTGCCGCCGCTTGCTACACCCTCTTTATCAAGGACAAGGACTCTTTTATCCTCTTGCAAAAACTCATAAGCAACACTACAGCCGTTAATACCGGCACCAATAACAGCTATATCATACATTATACCAATCCCTATAAAAAACGAAACATTTAAATTTTTTAGCTAAAATAGTAGTAAGATTATATCGAATTAGTAAGGATAAATGATTAAAACCACAATCAAGAAGATTTTATACAAAGGCGGACTCAAGCTTAAACTTATCAGTTTTGTATTTATCTCTATTTTTCTCGCTATCTCTGTTCAAAACTATTTTATCATCCCTTTTATCAAAGAAAATATTGAAAAAAAAGCCTTTGAAGTGAGTTCTACGACGATTGAGAGAATCTCTGACTTCTCCTCGTTTGCACTCTTAGAGAGAACCTATGAAAATCGTTTAAGTCTCAATGACGCTATTGAAAGATTAAAAGAGTCCCACATTGACGGACTGCTAGGAATCTCCATCTATCAAAGACAAAAAGAACAAAACGGCAGTATATTCCAGTATATTTCAGGATTTGGTAAAAAAGTAGAAAACCTTCCTCTTGAGAAGTCTCTTTTGGAGTATCTTGAAAACACAACAACAGAACATGTAACATATGATACCTATACGATTAAAACAGCTAATGAGACGATTGAGACATACCGTTTTATCCGCCCTATTCTCTACCAGTATAAAGGTGAAAATATTCTGCTTGGTTTTACACTGCTCTATTATGATAAAAAAGCCATCTCTAAAATTATAGATAAAGTACTTGATTATATCTATATGATTGCTTTTATTATTTTACTGCTCTCAACGCTCTATGTCTATTTTATCGGTACGCGTGTCACGCAGCCCATACTGCAAATCACCAAAGCATCTTCGGAAATCACAAAAGGCAATCTTGATGTCCACCTTGATGTCCATACTAATGATGAGATCCAAAATCTCGCAAATCACTTTAATACGATGGTCGCATGGCTCAGAGAAAAAGACAGACTCCAGAAGTTTGTCTCCAACTCTACCGTTGATATGATTAAGAACTCTTCCCATGAGCCTGTAGTGCTAGGTGGGGAATATAAGAACATGACCTTTTTGTTTTGTGATATTCGTAACTTTACTTCATTAAATGAGAAAAAAACACCTGAAGAGGTTATCAATATTATAAACTTCTACCTCTCTTTGCAGGCTAAGATCATCAAAAAGAACGGTGGTGATATCGATAAATTTATCGGTGATGAAGTGATGGCATCATTTAGTGGAAAAGATGCTACGGTAAAAGCTATCAAAAGTGCCATAGAGATACAACAGAAAATCCAACAAGAGAACTCCCTGCGTCAAAACCAAAATAAAACTATCTGTAATGTCGGCATCGGTATATCTAAAGGTCAAGTTATTGTAGGAAATGTTGGCTACAATGAGCATATGGACTATACGGCCATCGGACTGGCTGTAAATATGACTTCACGTCTGTGCTCCTATGCAAAAGAGGGAGAGATTATTATCGATAAGAAAACTTTTGCAAGTTCTGGATATAAATGTAACTATACATTGACAGAGCCTCTCTCACTCAAAGGGATCAGTAATCATGTTACTGCTTACTCTATATCAAGTAAAGAGGCGTAATATGTACACCTCTTTACTCTTCGCTATTGCACTTTTGTTCTCTGCCTGTGTAAATCTCAAACAAGAGAGTGTCACACCAAGCCAAAAAAAAGAGATTCATGTTATCCGACTTAACAAAGAGGTCAAAGAGCTAGACTCTCATGACAAACGTCTTATCTACAAATCTATCAAAAATGAGATCAGCCTTTACAGTCAAAAAGGCGATGAAGATTATAAAAACAGTTACTACCATGATGCTATCAATGCCTATGAGCTTGTGAACTTCTATGAAGGCTCCAATGCCATCTCTAATAAAAAGATAGAGAAGATGAAAATCCAGGCAAAAGTAAGAGCTAAAATACACTATAAAAATGCACAAAAATATCTCAAATCCGACAATAAACGAAAAGCGCTCGTAGAACTCAACAGTGTTATGATGAACAACCCAAACTACAAAAATACACAACAGTTGTATCGCAATCTTAAAGATGACAGAGCACTTAAAATCTACATCAATGCACTTGAAAATGCACTAGAGACAAAGCTCATCAATAATAAGGGAAGTTTCACAGAACTCAAGTCCATACAAAATTCTCTTACAAACTTGGCAAAATATGATTATAAAAACAGTACTGTGCAAAAAGCCAGAAAACTCTTAAGAGAAGAAAAAAGCCGTTTACTCAGCCAGGCAATAGTGATTTATAAAAAAGGAAAACTCAAAGAAGCCAAAAAGAACTTTACTAAAATTCTCTCCATCTACCCATCTGATGAAACTGCTACAAAATATATGAAAGAGATAGCATTCAAACAGAGTAAGAAACACACGCTTTTTCTTGCCAACAAAGCACTACAATCAAATGAATACCTCCAAGCCATCGCACATGCAAAAAATGTTCTGCAACTGGAACCAAAGAACAAAGAAACAAAACAGATCATAAGAACTGCAAAGAACAAAGCCAAAGAGGCTGTGAACAAATATGTAAGAGATGGAAAGATGTACTACAACAATAAAAATCTCGATCAGGCAAAAGAGTGCTTTGAAAAAGCACTCAAAATTGATAAGACAAATAACACTTCACTTATCTATCATAAAAAGATACAGAGACAGCTCCATACCATTAAAAGTTTGCAGTAGCTTAGATACTTACCTCTTTGATATCTGCAATATTTAAGATAGCTTTATAAATAGAAGCTACAAGTGCTTTTCTATTGTTCTTAAGTGCTTCATCTTCAGCATTTACCATCACACTGTCAAAGAAAGCATCAAGTTCAGGCTTGAGGCCAAGCAGCGCATCAAGTTCTTCTTCATATGAAGTATACTCTTGCGCACTGACTTCCTTAAATCTTTTATAAAGCGCTTTTTCTGCATCTTCTTGAAGGAGTGTTTCATTGACACTCAAATCCTGCGTGAGGTCGATATCTTTTGTGATGTTTGCAACACGTTTAAATGTAGAACTCACTTCATCAAAACCTTCAGAATTTACAAGAGTGTTCAGTGCTTCTATCTTTTTACCCATTGCTAAAAGCTCACGCTCACCGGAAGCTAAAACTGCTTCGATGATAGACGGATTTACTTTATAGTAACGTTTGATTCTCTCTAAGATGAAATTCTCCAACTTCTCTAAATCTATTGTACCCTCATAGTTTTTTGCAAGCTCTTTTATATCTTTTACAATATCAAAAGTAAATCCGTACTCATTCACGATGCGGATGATTCCATTTACTGCACGACGCAGAGCAAACGGATCACGTGAGCCTGTTGGAATCTGATTTACAGAGAAAAGTCCAAGCAACGTATCAAGTTTCATACTCATCGCTACAATAGCACTCAGAGGTGTTGAAGGAAGTGGGCTATCTTCACCTTCTGGGAGATACTGCTCTTTGATAGAAAGTGCCACTGCCTCGTTTTCACCTGCTTTTAAAGCATAGTAGTAACCCATAAGTCCCTGAAGTTCAGTAAACTCATAAACCATCTCACTCATAAGGTCTGCTTTTGCAAGCTGCATCGCTCTTTTTAGGTCCTCTTTTGAAGCATTGATGCTGTACTTGTCAAAAAGTTCCTCAGCTATCTTTGTCTCACGCACAATCTTATCAGCAACAGATCCTAGTCCTTTAAAGAAAGCAACTTTTTCAAGTCCTTTCGTGCTGAGACCGTTTTTTAAGTCATTTTCCCAGAAGAAAAGTCCATCAGCAAGACGAGGACGCAGTACTCTCTCATTTCCTGCAATCACTTCAGAGAAGTCATCTGTTAAAGCATTGGAAACTACTACAAACTTATTGATAAGTTTTCCATCTTTAAAGACAGGAAAATAACGTTGATGCTCTTTCATAGAGGTGATGATAACCTCAGGTGGCAGTTCTAAGAACTCTTCATCAAATGAGCCAAGCAGTGCAGTAGGATTTTCAGTAATCGCTACAACTTCATCCATCAGATCATCATCAATTTCAATAGTGACACCGTTTGTCGTTTCAATAGCTTTAAAATCAGCAAAGATTTTCTCACGTCTTTCATCTTGGTAGAGTGTCACCCCACCGACTTTAAGTTTTTCAAAATAATCTTTTGCGCCGTCAATCACAATAGGGTCAAAACTTGCAATGCGATGCACTCTTGTTGTTTTTGCACTCTCAACTTCATAAAGTTTCATAGGTACTACTGCATCATCCAAAAGTACATTTACCCAACGAATAGGACGGATGAAACTCTCACGCAGACTCCCCCAGCGCATTGATTTTCCAAAATCAAGTGATTTTATCCACTTCTCTACGATCTCAGGAAGAAGCTCAACTGATGGACGTCCTTTGATATCTTTTTTATAGTAAAGCACCTCTTTACCGCCTTTGTCTGCAGTGCTGAGCTCATCAAGAGAGACACCACATTTTCGAGCAAACCCTTCTGCCGCTTTTGTCGGTTTACCATCTTTATATGCAACAGCCAAAGGTGCTCCAAAAAACTCTTCAACTGAGTCTTCTTGAGACGATTTAAACTCTCTATGCCACAGTACCAGACGACGAGGCGTATAATAAAACTCAAACTCACCTAAAAGTGCATACTCTTCTAATATTTGTACATATTTTTTTTCGATATTCTTTAACTCTTTTAAAAGTGGAACAGCAGGTAGCTCCTCAACACCTATTTCAATCAGTAGTGGTTTTAACATATGAATACTCTTTTATCTTTATAATTGTGGCGATTTTATCCATTTGTTGGTTAAAATCTCGTTAAAATACAGAAGATAAAGGAGAAGTATGAAAAAATTGACATTGACATTACTACTATCTGCAGCTCTTTTTGCTGCGACTATACACACAGCAAAAGTTCTTGAGACAATGAACAGTGGTGGATATACCTACATAAAAGTCCAAGATGGCAATCAGAACTATTGGATCGCAATGACACAAAGAAGTGTAAAAACCGGTGATACAATTAAGTATACAGAACAGGGATGGATGAAAAATTTTCACTCCAAAACACTGAACCGTACTTTTGATAAAATTCTTTTTGCTGCAGATATTGCCAAGCAACAGAAAAATCCAGCAGAAAAAAAGCCCAATATTATGAACTCTAAGTATCAAGAAAAAGGTACAGTCAGTATCGCAGGACTTTTTAAAGAGAGAACACAGTATGCACAAACAAAAGTTACTGTAAAAGGAAAAGTCACAAAAGTTTCCAGTGGAATTATGGGACTAAACTGGATACATATCCAAGATGGCAGCAGATTTGAAGGGATGGATGACTTGGTATTTACAACGAAACAAAATCCTCCAAAAATAGGAATGATTGTTTATGCAAAGGGTATTGCTATAAAAGATAAAGATTTTGGATATGGGTACTTCTATCCGCTCATTATTCAAGAAGCAACTTTCAGCTCTAAAAATTAAAAAAAACTTAATTAAGACAGAAATAGTCTCATTTATGTTTAGCTAAAAGATTTTGCAGGTACAATAATAGTAAATTAATAAAACAAAAGGATTTAATATGCCAAAGATTAACAAATATGTTGATATTGACACAGTAGAAAGAGAAGCAAAAAAAGACCTAATCGATCGTCACTCACCATTCATCACAGTAGAGGGTGTTGCAAAAAAAGGTGAAATGCTTTCAGTAAACGTTAAAATGGGTAACGAATATACTCACCCAGATGATTTCGATCACTATATCGAATCTATTACTCTTTTTGATGGTGAAACGAAACTTGCAATGGCTACTTTCGTACCGGGTACACTTGGTAATGAAAAATCTCATGCAGAAGTAACATTCAACATCAGACCAATGAAAAACAAACTAAATCTTGTAGCTCACGGTTACTGTACTAAACACGGTATCTGGGAATCAACTCCGGTTGTTGTCGAAGTAGCTGAATAATCACTCTTTTTAAACTTAAGCCTGCTTAGTAGGCTTAAGTTTTACCTCTAAAGAGGGTTCATCAATATAAAACCCTTGCGAATAATCAATTCCCAACTCTTTAACTTTATCCATGACTACACTCGAGTGTACATACTCAGCAACTGTTTTAATGCCCAGTCGTTTTGCAAACTGTACAATAATATCTACTACAATAAGAGAAGCATCATCAACATCGATATTTTCAATCAGTGTACCGTCAATTTTAATATAGTCTGCATTGATTTTTGTAAGATATGAGAAGTTTGAATACCCGCTTCCAAAATCATCAATAGCAATCTTAGCACCATAGCGTGAAACTTCACCAATGAATCTATCTACTTTTTTAAAGTCTTGAATCGCTTCTGATTCTAAAAGCTCAAATGTCACTCTGTTTGCAGTTGAACGATTGTTTTTTAGTTTTTGAATGATAAAATTAAATATTTCACTACTCATAATATCTTCGATGGATAGATTGACACTAAACTCATACTCGCTCTCTTTAAAAGTCTCAAAAGCCTTATTGATAATAATTTTTGTCACTTCATTATATATCTTGATGTTTTTGGCGATAGGAATAAAAAGTGTTGGAGAGAGTATCTTGTCATTTTTATCTATTAATCGAGCTAAACATTCATACTTCACTATTTTTGAGTTTGCATTATCCATAATCGCTTGATAGTAAGGAACCACACGTGATTTTTCAACTGCTTCTCTTACAATATGAGAGAGGATAAGGTTTCTCCTATACTCATGCTCAAAGTTCATTCTGTCTTCATATATCCAAAATGGTACACCTTTTTTCTTTGCATAAATGAGTGCCATTGAAACTTTAGAGAAGATACTTGTGTTATCTTTGTTCGATGAAGATGCCAAAGTAAAATCAACATATATCTTTGTATCTTGATAGATTATCTCCACATTTTTTATCTTTTCATAAATCTCTGTAAGATAATCTTTAAGTTGGTAAAATCCCATTCTTGTCTCTATCGTTAAAGCATACTCTGCACCTGAGAGTCTGTAAATCTTGTGCTCTTTTAGAATCTCTTTGAGATATTTTCCGACATACTCTAAAACATAATCACCTACGACAAAACCATAAAAGTTATTGATAGCCTGAAAGTTATCTATTTTAAGTAGTATGAGCCCTGCATCATCACAGTTTTGCAGATCTTTTCTAAGCTGATAGAGGTTTGGAAGGTTTGTCAGGTGGTCTGTAAAATAGCGTTTAAAAAGCTGTACTCTATACTCTTCAATGCTCTCTTTTTTATTATAGTTATCGACATAGAGCTCCTTGAGAATCTCATCGCTGATATGCTCTTCATCATCTGTATCAATTGTAAAGAGTGTTACCGATGTTACAACTTTGTTATCATGTTTGAGTAGAACTATCTGTGCTTGAGGTATCGTTTTTTTCAACTCTTTAATGAGATTTTGAACCAACACTGTATTATGGATATAAGAAACAATATGAATTAGAACTTTATTTTTTTTCAGTAGATTTATTTTTTGGACTACCTCTTCTACCTCTACTGATGATTCTAATTGAAAATTATTTATCTCTAACTTATCACTATCTACAGGCATTCACATCTCCAACGTTTTCTTATAGTATAGTATACTAACATATTTTTAATATAAAGTAGAGTTTAACAAGATTTCGACTATACTTTCAGTGAATTTATCTGAAGTTGGTGCTTAAAATTGAAATCTTTTCAAAATCTTGTTTTACTCCAAAACCTCTATAGACTCAAAGCTATGGGATTTCAATATATTGATCATTTTAATATCAATGAAAAAACAAATTATGAGCAGGCAAACTCATTAGATGAGCTCTCTCACAATATTAGAAACTGTCATTTATGTGATTTAAGTAAATCACGCCGACAAAGTATGCATGGCTTTGGAAATACTAATGCCAAACTTGTTATAATTGACTATCTAGTATCACAGGCTCAAGACAGTACAAACAGTTACTATGCTGGTCGTTCAGGAGAGATCTTAAAAAATATGATTGAGAATGTTCTGCATCTAAAGATTGATGATGTTTACATTACACATGCCATCAAATGTAAACCTCTGCAGTCAAACAAACCATCTGAATCAGAGTGGAATTCATGTAAAGGATATCTCTTTTCTCAATTAGCATTCATTCAGCCAAAAGTCATTGTAACATTGGGTGAGGAAGCTTATGCGCATGTTGCAAATGATAAAGCAGAAAACTTTGAAAATATACGTGGTCATCTTATTGATTTTAAAGGCTCTAAACTAGTCCCGATATATCACCCACAGTATCTTTTACGAAACCCTGAACTCAAGAAAATAACATTAAATGATCTACATACTATAAAGAGTTGCTTATGAAAAAATTATTACTTTTATCTTTACCTGTTATCATATTTGCACAAAGCTTTATGATATCAAATATTCCGCTGCCTAAGACATACATTCAAGACTTAGACCCTTATGAGTGTGACAATGAATGTATGCGAGAGTATTTGGAAAAAGATATGATTTTCTCTTTTCTTTCACATGCAAATACAAAACTGGCAGATAAAGAGCTGGATGAAGCAAGAAGTATGAATATCGCAATTTTTAATCTTGGAGCATTTAATGCCGGCGGTCAACTCAAAATTGCTCTGTTACTACCATACAAAAAAATAGGGAAATATGCCTCTTCTACAATAAATGCAACTTTTGCCTATCTTATGACAAAGAGCAATCCTTTTAGTCTTAAAAGCTATAGAATCGAGAGTGAGAGTATAGAAGATTTAAGCAGTGCTATCAGAAAGATTCAGGATGATGGCTATGACTATGTTATCGCACCGGTTACAAAAGAAGGTGCACAAAATATCATTGACTTAAACCCAAACATCAATATCTACTTCCCAACCATTAACAAAAATGACATTGAAGCATCTTCTTTGTACTTTCTATTTGGAGGTATTGACTATAATGCACAAAGCAGTCTTCTTTTAAAAGAGGCCGTCTCTCCACTTATTATTTTTTCAGATAAATCACAAACCGGGAAAAAACTCGCACTCTATCAAGAAGAAGAATTTTTACATCCAAAACAGAGTATCGATGAAAAAGTAGCAGAAGATGGAATCTTTGGTAGCTTTTTTAACTCTTCATCTGCGAATGATGAGGCAGAGGACCAAGAAGTTGTCAATGCCGACGATGGAAATGTAACTGAAAAAAAGGTTATCAAATACTTTATCTCACGCAGAACAACTAACCTTGAACACTATCTCAAAGAGAATGAAGATATTATTAACGGTTCCTTTTTCATAAATACACCTATTATCAAAAGCGGAATGATTATGTCGCAACTTACACTCTATGATACAAATGCGACAAATATTCTCTCTACTCAAATCAACTATGACCCACTGTTACTCTCGATGACACAATACATAGACAGAGAAAAGATGATTGTTGCAAACTCGATTATAAAGAACAACAGTGTCCTTGTTGAGACGAACTCACTGCTTGGTAATGATATTGTTTATGACTGGATTAACTATACAACAACGATTGGTGTAGATTATTTTTATAATCAGATCACCGGAGAAGAGCGAGAGTATGATATCAATATCACAGATAGCCAAATCATCTATGACATTGAACTTCTACGACCGGGAAGGACAAAGTTTTTAAAATATGTATCACCCCGTGAAGAGGGATAAGACAAGCTCTTTACTCTCTTTATCCAGCTTCTGAACTTTTCCTTCAAACGTAATATAAACGAGTAAAATTTCCAATTCAAAAACCTTCATATCATCTTTGTAGATTGTCTGTTTGAGAGAAAAAGAGGCTGCTTTCATCTCTATAAGTTCTGTTTGTATATCAAGCAGATCACCAAGTTTTGCACTTGTATAAAAATCTGCGATGACCTTACGTGCAACAAAATGTCCATTTTCTAAAACAGGTGTCATGCCACGTGAGAAAAAAGCCTCACTTCGTGCTCTTTCACAAAAGTTTAGATAATTAGAGTGATAGACCACACCACCTGTATCGGTATCTTCGTAATAGACTCGTATTTTCACCTTTTGTCTCCTATTTTAGGGGTTTTCAAGAAGCAACCATCTCAGGTGTGCCCTCAGTGTGCCCCTTAGTTAAGAATAAAGCTCTCGCTTTACGCTTATTTTTATCTTTAAAAAGCTTATATGCTTTCGCATATGTCTTTAATGTAATATCTGAACTTTTATGACCTAGCATATGACTTACCCATAAAATATCTTCACCTTCAGATATCATTATTGATGCAAATGAATGACGAAGTTGATACAAATATCTTTCATCCCCATCATCCAATAAACTCTTGAATTTCTTCGCTATAATATCATGACTGTAGAATGGTTTATTGGAACTATTTAAGAATACATCACTCTTTTGGGAGCCTGTTAATTCATATTGATTAAGAAAAAAATCTTTTACTCCAGGAATCATTTCGATATTTCGAACCGACGCTTTCTTCTTAGGTGGTCCATTTTTCCCTTCGACTCTTGTTTTTCTGATTTTAATTATTTCATTATCAAAATCAACATCACTCCAACGAAGGGCAATTAATTCACCAGGTCTCATCCCCGTCCTAGAAGCCATTCCAATAAAATTCTTCATATATCCAGATGCTTTACGAATCAAGTCATCAATTTCATCAAAACTAAATGGTTTAATATTTCCATCTATGTACTCATAATCATCATCGACAACAAAGGTTTCTATATCTTTTGGTATAGGAACATCTCGAAAAGGATTACCTAATATCAATTTCTCACCATTCACTAACTCTTTACAAGCATCTTCTAAAATACCATTAAAGACTGTTCTGTATTTTTTAACACTTGAAGCTTTGTGAGTTTCAAGTAAATCAAGTTGCCAATCCAACAAATCCATTGCCGACACATTTTGTACTAAATAGTTTCCGAAATATCGTACTATTTTTGTTTCAAAATGTCTTACATAATCATCATGCACATGAGAGCGTCTATTGTTCCTATGTCTTTTTAAACTCAAGTAACCATACTCTTTTAGAGTTTTTGGGACAATAGTCTTAGAAACTTTTGGATTATAAGTACCATTCATTATCTGTAGTAAGATATTTGGTATTATCTTATCTTCAAGTAACTTTCTATTCTTTACAGTATCTCTCAACTTGGTAGATTGACGACTTCGTAAACCAGCACCATATCTAATGTCCAAATACAACACTCCATGTCTGCTTGAACAAATTCTTACACTCATAGCATATCCTTCTATGAGGCATCTGCACATGGAATTATACCAAGTTGTCTATTTATAGCATCTATTTTATTTTGATTATTACTTGTAGCTCTTGTTCGATGCTTCCCTTTCACTCCTCCTTTCTTTAGTTTTATTACAGCTTCTGAATTAAATACACGTTTTTCACCTTCAACAATATAATGAATACCTTCAATTAAAACACCATTATTTAAATATGCATTATATGTATTCTTTGTGATATTTAAAAAATGGATAACCCCTTTTTCTGTGCTTATATCGGGTAAAAACAAGTCTATTTTTTCATTTATAAATTTTTGATTTTTTAAAATTAAATCTAATTTTTCTTCCAAATACATCATGTATCCTTTAAGCTTTACTCTCTAAAAGCATAAATACACTATAATGGTATTCATGCTTTGCATGGTCCGCGCAGCTCATTTCGTCGCTAAACTAATTCTGGGCTGTGCACCTATGGCGAAGAAACAGAATAATTCTATAACAAAAAATTTCGTCTCTTACAAAATTCAAAACTTTTTTAGTAGATCTCAACATTTTAATAAGAAACCCTCCAAGAATTTTCAATTTCTTCATCATCGTCCTCGTTATTCTCTATATTTTTTATACTGTTTTTGCCTAACATTTCTATCTTCTGTTCAAGCAATATATTCTGGTTCTCTAAATCTACATACATCTTTTTTGCATGAATTGCATATTTGTGATATTTCTTATTTGTTTCCTGAAGTTGTTCTATCTCTCTATTTAGTTCAGTGAACTTTTCCAAGATAAGCTCCTTAACCTGAGCATAGGAATATCTTCTACCACTTACTGCATTTAGCTCTAATTGTGGCAATAGTTCGGTCAATGCTGTATCGACACTTTTCTTTTGTCGTGTAACTTTTTTTAACTGTGCACTTTCTTCATCTAGCTTCTCACTAAGTTCTTCTATTCTTTTGTCTTTTTGTTCTATAATTAGGGAGAACTCTTGTTTTACAGCATTTACAGCTTTTTCCTTTATTATCATCGCCTGCTTATAGGCATGAGTATCTAATCTTTTCGGTCTTTTCTTTTTCTCTTTGGCATAGTTGGTACCTCGTTGCATTTTAAGAATATCTGCTGTTATATCTTGCAGTTGTGAAAGTGAACTACGTGTAAGTTTTCGGCGGATCGAATAACCATTACTATCAATTCCTATAAATTCTAAATGCGCATGATAGTTTTTAATGTGTTTGCCATCTTCGACATGACCTTCATCCCGATGAATCGCGATTTGTACCACTATTGTGTCAAAAAGCATCTCTATTCGAATAGCTAATCTTCTTAACTCTCTCATTGTTGTTGTTCGCTTAATATTCACGATTACAGAAAAATGAGTAATGGTTTTTTTATTCAATTTTTGCCCTGTTCGTTTTGTATACACTTCAATTCTTAATTTAAGTAAACGATAATACTTTTGCAATGCTTGCACGCCTGAAATATTATATTCATTTACTTCGTCATCGAAGATAGCATTTGCCGTTGATATACTTCTATCATTGTGCATAAAGACCGAGATTTTTCCAGCCTCAATATGAATAGAGCTTTTAGCTTCTTTCATTATCTTTCCTTTTTATATTTATTACTAAGTAAAAAATACCTAGTTCGTTTTGAGGTGTATACTGGGTACCCAGTGTACACCCTTACCTCATTTGAAACTGCTCATAGATCACATCGCATCTAGTTCTTCGAGCAGTTCTGTTCGCTTGAAATTTTTAGTATCTAATTGCTTATTTAATCTGGCAATTTCGATCTCTAATCTTTCAAGTCGTTTGATCAATCTTTGCGTTTGCTTGATCTTTGCGATTTTATCTGCAACACGCTCTTGAGTGATCGATCTGTTTTCGTTGAAAACATGATCTTCTTCAGACATTTTTCGCTCCTCCTTTTTTTGGGATGAGCAAATACTAATGTATAAAAAAGGTGTTATTGAAAAAATGCAAAACTTTTTAGTAACTCTTTACATTTTTAATGAAGTTTTTGAAAAAGAATCTGATAAAAGAATGGGGGAATGTCATAGAGTCCATTCCTCGTCTTATACAGTTCGGGCATCTTTGTCCGCCTCTGAACTTATTCCATGTTTTATTGAACTCTGTCGCACATGTTATATGTTTAAAAGTATGTTTCGTATCGGCATTTATATAATGGTCATCAATGAACTCATATTCACCGTTAGTGATGCTCTTGGTCTTTTGAACGATCTGCTCTCTATCATACGCAAAATGTTTTTGTAACACCTTGCCTTTATGCAAAAAACGCACCAAATCGGACACCCATAACGTTTTAGTTCGGACACCTGTGACGGTTTTAAATCGGACAGTGATGACGGAAATGATTCGGACACTTTTACTAAAAAGCGTCAAGAAAG
>NZ_JALCZL010000055.1:0-1111 GCF_039667035.1 Sulfurimonas sp. NWX79 | reverse complement strand
ATAAAACGACTCCCTTACTTTAATATGCACTATTATAACACAACAAAGATTAATCTCTTTTAGATATAATTTGCGAAAAAATTGAGGCTGGTGGGTATGAGCATAAGTGAAAAAATTGCAGCGGGTGAACGACTCTCTTTGAGCGATGGTGTAGTGCTTTATGAGATGGACCTTTTTGAACTTGGAGAGCTTGCTGATAAAAAGCGTCAAGAGTTTCATGGAAAAAAGACATACTTTAACATCAACCGTCATATAAACCCGACAAATGTCTGTGCGGATGTATGTAAGTTTTGTGCCTACTCTGCAACACGAAAAAATCCAAACCAGTACACAATGAGCCATGAAGAGATTATGCAAATTGTTGACAATATAGTAGCAAATGATGCCAAAGAGATTCATATCGTCTCTGCACACAATCCCAATGTGACACTTGATTGGTACTTAGGAATTTTTAAAAAGATAAAAGAGAAGTACCCTGAGCTTCATGTAAAAGCACTTACTGCTGCTGAGGTTGACTTTCTCTCACGCCATCATGGTCTTAGCTATGATGAGGTACTGGACCTTATGGTAGAAAACGGAGTGGACTCTATGCCAGGTGGTGGAGCTGAGATCTTTGATGAGAAAGTACGCGACTACATCTGTAAAGGCAAAGTAACATCGGATCAATGGTTTGAGATCCATAGAAAATGGCATGAACGTGGAAAAAAGTCAAATGTTACGATGCTCTTTGGACATGTAGAGTCTCGTGAGAACCGAATCGATCATATGATGCGTATCCGTGAGTTGCAAGATAAAACGGGTGGATTTAATGCCTTCATTCCTCTGGTCTATCAGACGGAAAACAACTACTTAAATATTGACAAACCAATCACTGCTAATGAGATTTTAAAAACCTATGCTATTGCAAGATTAGTTCTTGATAATGTACCAAATCTAAAAGCCTACTGGGTGACATCTACTGTAAACTTGGCCCTTGTTGCACAGGAGTTTGGAGCAAATGATTTAGATGGGACAATTGAAAAAGAGTCCATTAACTCTGCAGCAGGTGCAAAGAGTGCAAACGGTGTGGATGTCAATGAATTTACGGCACTTATTAAAAACAGTGGATTTA
>NZ_JALCZL010000054.1:0-1125 GCF_039667035.1 Sulfurimonas sp. NWX79 | reverse complement strand
TTTTTTGCAATTTATTGAACTCTTGATTATTTTTTGCTACACTTTGTATTACAACCTTTGGATGGATGCCACTATAAGGTTTGGGCAGAGAAAGCAAGTGGGGTTGCTCCTCTGCCAACAAGTCAAACGGCCTTTGCAGGGTTGTTTGATGGATGCGAACATTTGCTACATTCTCAAGCCATTTGAGTACTTCTGCATTGGCATTATCGATATTTAGCTGATAATTTTTCATTGTAAGTTTTACACGCAAAGCATTATGAAAGCTGTAGCGGAGATAATGATTAAATCGCTCAACTTTTCCTTTCGTTTTTGCGCGGTATGGCCTGCACACTTTAATGGTAAATCCACAATGCTTGGCAAAATCTTCAAAGAGAGGATTGAGTTTGTGTTTGCCTCTTCCATATGCATTGCGTTTAATGATGACTGTGCGCATATTATCATATAAGCACTCTATTGGAACGCCTCCAAAGTATCTAAAAGCATTCATATGGCATGCAAGCAGTGTCTCTATCTTTTCATTGTCAACATACTCTACATAGGAAGCTCTTGAATATCCCATTGTGGCAACAAATGCAGAGAGGTTGTCTTTTGGAAACTCTATCCAATCAACTTGCATCTGCTTGGCTGGTTTAGTCTCAAAGCGTATAAGCTTTTCATCATTTTTTATTCGTTCACGCAGTTCATATTTTTGCATCACCTGCTGAAGCCAACGCAAGCTTCCCGTGTATCCTAAAGTTTGAATCTCTTTGTATATTACAGTGGTTGGAATAAAAGAGTTCTCCTTATGAGATATCTCCAACATCTTTGCAATGTGGGGAAGATAAGGATCTACAATATTCTCTACAGGTGTTCTGTTAATAACGGGAACATACCCATCAGGAAGAAGAGAATATTTACGAACTGTTTCACGACTGATCCCCAGTCGTCTTGCTACTTCTGTTTTATTGAAACCTTGTTTTAAAAGTTTTTTGATCATTTGAACTTGCCTCTTATCTAACACTTGACTCCTTTCAAAAAAGATGAAATGGAGTCTATCAAAAATTAATTTGATTTTTTAAGGTTTGTGTTTAAAAAGTAACTTTTAACTCACTTCCTTTAGTGCCAATTTTAGCAGTTCGTTTGACA
>NZ_JALCZL010000053.1:0-1282 GCF_039667035.1 Sulfurimonas sp. NWX79 | reverse complement strand
GATAGCGTCAAAAATTTTCTGTAAATTCCTCATCAACTTCACAATCATGTTCCAAATTTTCCCACGAAACATATTTTCTATCCATCCACTTGGCATTAGTGTCAACTGCCAAAGGCACCAAAAGTCTGAGAACTGAACCTTCACTTGGAAATGCACCGACAACTTTTGTTCTTCGCTTCACCTCTTTGTTAAATCTCTCCACAAGATTGGTAGAGTGGATTTTTCTATGATGGCGTTTAGGAAAGGCTAAAAATGTCATCACATCCCCAAGATTACCATTCAAATATTTTGTCAGTTTTGGGAACCTGTCTTCAAATGTTGCAATCATTCCATGCCCAAGGGAGTGTGCTTCATCTATCGATTTAGCTTTTAAAATATCATTAAGATAATCGAGTACTTCATTTAAACTTTTTTTCGGTACAATTTTCATCAGGTTACGCTTAAAGTGTATACTGCAAAGCTGCCAGCTCGAGCCGTTGAAACTTTCGCTGGCAGCTCGTTTTATTCCTTTGTGACCATCACTGATAATCAGATCTACTTTTGATACTCCTCGCTCCTTAAGCGCTTCAAAAAATCCCAAGTAACTTCCGTAGGACTCTTCATACATCACATCAATATCAAGTACTTCACGATACCCATCTTCATTGACTCCTATGGCAATCATCACAGCTTGAGAGACAAACCTTGCTCCATTAAACACTTTGAGATAGAGTGCATCAACATAAAGGTATGGGTAATACTCCCGAAGTGGTGATGTACGAAATTCAGTAATGAGTTCATCAAGCTCACGGCTGAGATTGCTCACTGTTGCGTGAGAGAGTTCAATATCAAGCTCTCCTAAAACCCCTTCAACTTTACGAGTAGAAATTCCTTTGAGATATCCTTCTACGATAATACTTGCAAGTGCTTTATCTATACGTGAGTAGTTTTCAAACAGCTTGGTCTCAAATCTTCCACTACGGGCATATGGTCGCAAAAGGTTCAGCTCTCCAAGTGTTGTCTTGAGCTGTCTCTCTTTGTGTCCATTACGATAATCTACCCGCTCCTCGCTTCTCTCATGTTTGCCTGCTCCGATAAATGCTTCAAACTCTTTTTCCATGACTGCATTTAAAAAACGCTCACCAATAAGTCGAAATCCCTCTTGCTTGTTACTCAAAAGCAGAGGTACAAACTCCTCTAAATCAAACTCTATCTTTTTTCCTTGTAATTCCATTTCTATGATCCTTTTTCTTTTTTATAATCATAGTTGATTTGGAATTTACAGAAATTATTTTACACTACC
>NZ_JALCZL010000052.1:0-1356 GCF_039667035.1 Sulfurimonas sp. NWX79 | reverse complement strand
ACTGTTTGAACTTTTTCATAAATAATTTTCCTCTTTTTTGGCGAAAAAAGGATAACTTATTTTCAGTTAACCCCTTCTTATCGCTTCTTCAAGAAAATTGCATTTATGATTTGAACTTAGGTAATATAAAGAGCAGCACTCTTAATTACAATGATTGATTAATTTTATATATGTAAGTAAATTATGCGGCATCTTCAAAAGCTAAGAAATTTGCTACTTCTAAAATTGGGAAAATATATCTTGCTTTTTGGGAGTTTCCTATTCTTCTATATCTAATAGGTAAGGTATTATTTGTTATAAGTGTATCCAAAGAAGTGAGGGAATAAAAAGGAGATTCAAGCCTCCGTAAATTTAAATGTTTTTACTATAGAGACTTGGTACCTGATACCATTCGACAACTTTTTAAAATTTTAGTGATTGAAATTTATATCTAAAGAGATACCAACTAAATCTGGTATATCTTCAGATAAATATCAATGGATTTTAAAAGTTATAAAATATTTACTATGTGCCTTGTTATAGGCACATATTTATATGTTATTCTCTTCTTTTATGAGCTTCATTATATACTTTCATTCCCTCTCTTTTGCCAATAGCTATAACTTTAACAACTAAAATATCATCAACAATCTCATAGACTATACGAACCTGCTTTTTGGCAACATAGACTTTCCTCAAACCTGAGAGGTTCATATTGTTCTTGTTGCCAAGAAGTTGACCAAGTTCTGGTGAGACTTTTATCTTCTCTAATTTTTTAAAGACTTCAATGCGAACAGAGTTGTTCAGCTGTTTTAGATCCTCTTCGACAAGAGGATGGTAAATAATCTTATACATCTTTTATAGCTGACTTTTGCTTATACCAAATTTGGCAGCCATGTCATCTTCAGATATATACTCTGAGAGAGGTGTCTCTTTTCTTTTTTGAATCATATTATAAATTTCACTGTGCTCGGCAAGTTCCATTGTCTCTTCAAGAGCTTTGAGTCTTTCATATTCATCTGTTGAGATAACAACAGCTTCAAGTTTGTTGTTTTTAAGGATCCCTATCTTTTCAAGAGAATGTGCTTTTATGCTGCTAACTACACTTCCTATCTGTTTTGTAAAGTCTGTAATGGAGAATAGTTCATTTTGTGCATATTTAACCATTTCATTGTCCTTATATAATTTACTAGTTAATTTCATTGTTAATATTATACTCTATTTTAGTGTTATTGTAAAATATAACAGAGGTGACATGTCAAACGAACCCTAAAAATTTGCACTAAAAAGTAAAAAAAAGTTACAATTTGAAACTTAAACCACCTCTTTGTTTTGCCCTGTTTTATTTGAAGATTTTGATCCAAACTTATATAAATC
>NZ_JALCZL010000051.1:0-1427 GCF_039667035.1 Sulfurimonas sp. NWX79 | reverse complement strand
GGAGCAAATGATTTAGATGGGACAATTGAAAAAGAGTCCATTAACTCTGCAGCAGGTGCAAAGAGTGCAAACGGTGTGGATGTCAATGAATTTACGGCACTTATTAAAAACAGTGGATTTATTCCTGTAGAGAGGGACAGTGTCTATAATGAGATAAAGGTTTGGTAGGCGTTTAGAGGGGCAGGGATAAATCCCTGCTTCCGGAGAGGTTGGCAGTTTTGTCGGATCCCGGGATTCATCCCAGGCAAAAATAGGAGAATAGATTGGATATTACAGTCATTATCCCCACATACAACCGCTATGAACTGTTAAAAAGGGCTATCACTTCAGTATATGCCCAAACGCATCCACCAAAAGAGCTTATAATCATTGATGATGGCTCAACTGATAATACGAAACAAATAACAAAAGATTTCCCAGACATCATTTACATATACCAAGAAAACAGAGGTGTATCGTGCGCTAGAAATGTTGGCATAAAAGCAACAAAGTATGAATGGATAGCTTTTTTGGACTCTGATGATGAGTGGGATGAAAAGAAACTTGAGAAACAAGTAAGCTTCCATGAGAGTAATCCAGATATTTTGATGAGCTATACAGCAGAGCAGTGGATTCGAAATGGGCAGGTCATCAAAATACCTAAAAAATATAGAAAAGTAGGAGATGATATTTTTATGGAAAACCTCTCTTACTGTAACATCGCACCATCTTCTGTAGTTATGCACAAAAAACTTTTTGAGAGTGTTGGACTTTTTGACGAGAGCTTACCGGTGTGTGAAGATTATGATCTGTGGTTGCGAATACTACTAAAACACAAAGTAGGACTCATTAATGAAAAACTCATCATAAAACATGCAGGACACGATAAACAGTTGGGTTTTTCGAAAGATTTGGACAAGTACCGTATGTATGCTTTAGAAAAACTACTTCAATTTGTTGAACAAAAAGAGATGAAAGAAGAAATAGCAAAAGAATTGGAAGCAAAAATGAATTATCATGGAATTTTTACTTTGTAAGGAACTATTCAGTTAAGTATGATTATAATTCCAACTCTTCAAAAGGCCTGTTAGCTCAGTCGGTAGAGCAAGTGACTGAAAATCACTGTGTCCTTGGTTCGATTCCGAGACAGGCCACCACTTTAATACAATCACAACCATTTTACCACCTCCTTTTAAATTCCATGAATAACATAAGAAAACATAATTTGCCATTTGTAAGAAAAAAAGCTACAATACTACAATCATTCAATAATTGAATTTTATATTATACTTTTTTAGGAAACAAATATTGCAAAATGAAGAACTAACACTCAATGTGCTTAGAAAAATTGAAATAACAAAGAGCCAAAAATCTCTAGCCGATGAACTGAGCCTAAGTGTCGGAAAAGTAAACTACGTCATCAAAGCCCTCATAGAAAAAGGTCTCAT
>NZ_JALCZL010000050.1:0-1673 GCF_039667035.1 Sulfurimonas sp. NWX79 | reverse complement strand
GAAATCTATCTATACTCTCAGAAACACTACAAAGTGATTTACGACAACACTACTTAATGTTTATGGTTGATTTTGCACATAAATTTTATGAAGAAAAAAGCTTTTACACGCAGGCAAATGAACTCTATGCACCATTTAAAGGGAAGTTTGCAAAAAGCACTTTACAAATCACTAAAGATGTTTTAAAAGTGGTGGCAATTCTTGGTGGACAGTGGCCCCATACTTCCCATATAGTCCCAGGTGGTGTAGCATCTGCAAATATCTGTAAAATTGAGCTTTTTGATGTGAGAAACCATCTTTTAAAAACACAAAAATATTTGGAAGAGGAGATATATCTCACCTCTATAGGTGCTATACAAAACCTACAAACTTTGCAAGATTTAGAAGAGTATATACAAAAATACCCAGATTCACAAGTAGCAATTTTTAGCCACTTAGCCAAAGAGTGTAAACTTGATGAGATTGGCAAAACGGGGTATGGATATTTGAGTTATGGAAATATAGATGACCCACAAAACCCTACAAACTCCCTTATAAAAGCGGGTGTTTATAGTGATGGTATCTATGCACCAATAGAAGCTGAAAAAATTACAGAAGATGTAGCATATAGTTGGTATGAAAAAGAAAAACCACTCCATCCAAGTGAGGGAAAAACAGTACCAAAATATGCAAAAGATGAGGCATACAGTTGGACAAAAGCTCCGAGATATGCAAACAAACCACTCCAAACAGGACCACTAGCTGAGTATATGGTAGAGCAAAACAATCTTTTTATAGAGCTTGAGAAGAGCTATGGTGATAGTGTGTATGTAAGACAATTAGCACGACTTTTGCGACCTGCAAAATATATAGCTTATATGCTTGAGATGACTGAAGAAGCAGTTAATGGGTGTCGTGATGATGTCTATATCTCTCCAAAAAAGAAAAAAAGTGGCACTGGTTTTGGACTTACTAGTGCAGCAAGGGGAGCTTTGGGACATTGGATAGAGGTAGAAAATGGAAAAATTGCCCATTATCAAATCATCTCTCCAACTACATGGAATGGTTCTCCAAAAGATGCAGATGGCAATTATGGAGCATGGGAGAAGGCCCTTGTGGGGTTAAATATAACAGGTACCGATAACCCTATGGAACTCGGACATGTAATTCGCAGTTTTGATCCATGTTTGGTGTGTACTGTACACTCTGTGGATAATGAAGCAGTTTCGTATAAAATAGGATTTTAGATGAAAGTTGTGTGCATAGGAAACCGTTTTAGCTATCCCGATAGTTTTGGGATGGAGGTCTATCAACAACTTATGCAGCAAAAAAATGACTTTGAGGTGATTGAGGGTGGAATAGGTGGTTTAAATTTAGCTCTGCATTTTGAAACAGATGAAGATATCATCATTGTTGATCAGGGTGTTGGGTATGGGAGTAACTTTATAGAGATGCAAAAGCTTGATTTGGCAAATGTGTCTGAGTATAATCATGAAAGTGCTTTTTACTATCTACTCAAATCGCTAGAGAAAGAAAATATCTTTTTTTATTTCTCTAATACTTTAGAGTGGCTGCAAGAAGATATTGACAAAGCAGTAAAAGAGATTTGGAATGAAGTTAACAAAAAAACAACTCATTAATGAGATAAAAACGCTTCAAGAAGCAGCAAGAATCCATACAAAAAACTCTATAAA
>NZ_JALCZL010000049.1:0-1697 GCF_039667035.1 Sulfurimonas sp. NWX79 | reverse complement strand
TCTTATTTAGAAATAACTAATATAACAACAAAAACAACCGTCTATTCTATTTGAGACCATAGCAATATGGTTTCCCAATAGTAATAGATAACTATACAAAGCCAATGATTTTTAAATCTTGGGCAAAGGTCAGTAATTCATATTATGATCTTTCTATAATAACAATTATGGAGAGTTTGATCCTGGCTCAGAATGAACGCTGGCGGCGTGCTTAACACATGCAAGTCGAACGGTAACAGAAGGAGCTTGCTCCTTGCTGACGAGTGGCGCACGGGTGAGTAATATATAGGTAATGTGCCCCTTGGACCGGGATAGCCACTGGAAACGGTGATTAATACTGGATACTCCTTCTACTCATAAGAGTAGTCGGGAAATGGATTCTGCCAAGGGATCGGCCTATATCCTATCAGCTAGTTGGTGAGGTAAGAGCTCACCAAGGCGATGACGGGTAGCGGGTTTGAGAGGATGATCCGCCACACTGGTACTGAGACACGGACCAGACTCCTACGGGAGGCAGCAGTGAGGAATATTGCACAATGGGGGCAACCCTGATGCAGCAACGCCGCGTGGAGGATGACGCATTTCGGTGTGTAAACTCCTTTTATATGTCAAGAAAATGACGGTAGCATATGAATAAGCACCGGCTAACTCCGTGCCAGCAGCCGCGGTAATACGGAGGGTGCAAGCGTTATTCGGAATCACTGGGCGTAAAGGACGCGTAGGCGGGGTGGAAAGTCAGGTGTGAAAGCCTACAGCTTAACTGTAGAACTGCACTTGAAACTCTCACCCTAGAGTATGGGAGGGGCAGATGGAATTAGTGGTGTAGGGGTAAAATCCGTAGATATCACTAGGAATACCGAAAGCGAAGGCGATCTGCTGGAACATAACTGACGCTAAGGCGTGAAAGCGTGGGGAGCAAACAGGATTAGATACCCTGGTAGTCCACGCCCTAAACGATGAACACTAGTCGTCGGGATGCTAGTCATCTCGGTGATGCACTTAACAGATTAAGTGTTCCGCCTGGGGAGTACGGTCGCAAGATTAAAACTCAAAGGAATAGACGGGGACCCGCACAAGTGGTGGAGCATGTGGTTTAATTCGAAGATACGCGAAGAACCTTACCTAGCCTTGACATTGATAGAACACTTTAGAGATAGAGTGGTGCCCTTTGGGGAGCTTGAAAACAGGTGCTGCACGGCTGTCGTCAGCTCGTGTCGTGAGATGTTGGGTTAAGTCCCGCAACGAGCGCAACCCTCGTCCTTAGTTGCTAGCAGTTCGGCTGAGCACTCTAAGGAGACTGCCTTCGCAAGGAGGAGGAAGGTGAGGACGACGTCAAGTCATCATGGCCCTTATGGCTAGGGCTACACACGTGCTACAATGGGGCGTACAGAGTGTTGCGATACCGCGAGGTGGAGCTAATCACTTAAAGCGTCTCTCAGTTCGGATAGCAGTCTGCAACTCGACTGCTTGAAGCTGGAATCACTAGTAATCGTAGATCAGCAATGCTACGGTGAATACGTTCCCGGGTCTTGTACTCACCGCCCGTCACACCATGGGAGTTGATTTCACCCGAAATCGGGAAGCCAACCTTCGGGGGGCTACCGCTTACGGTGGAATTAGCGACTGGGGTGAAGTCGTAACAAGGTAACCGTAGGAGAACCTGCGGTTGGATCACCTCCTTTCTAGAGTAAAGAGCA
>NZ_JALCZL010000005.1:0-106678 GCF_039667035.1 Sulfurimonas sp. NWX79 | reverse complement strand
ACCAATATAGGTATCGCACCACAGATCAGCTATCAATACAATGAACGAACTGCATTCTATGCATCATTGAGTCTGCATAATAGAAAATATTATAAAGCACCAGATAGGAAAAGTAATGGTTTTATGTTTACACCATCAATAAGATACTTTCTAGATCAATCAAGTTATCTCTCTTCAAGTATTTATGCTGGAGAGGAAAATTCAAGAACAGAAATTTATGGAAATCATTCTCGTGGTTTTAATATAGCTTACTATAAAGCTTTCAATAAAAATATAAATGCTTATCTCTCCTTTAATGGTAGTAATACTGATTATAAAGGCATTGAAACTGCCTATAACCAAAGTCGCAATGATATTTCAAGAACATTAAGCGGAACTCTATCATATTTTATCAAACCGATGAACAGTGCCCTCTCATTAAAGCTTTCAAGAACAAACAACAGTTCCAATATTGCTATGTATACCTATAAAAGAAATCAGATAGGACTTGATATTTCAACAAACTTTTAATAGAATAGTCCCATAAAACTGTATCATTTATGATATAAATTTTTTTGGGATTAATAAAATGAAAAAGATAGCAATTTTATGTTCAGGCGGTGATGTTTCAGGAATGAATCCTGCTTTAAAACATTTTGTTGAGTACAGTATTCAAAAAGGTTTAACCCCTTACTTTATCTACAAAGGTTTTGAGGGACTTATTGATAACAAAATCAAAGAAGCCTCCTACTGTGATGTAGCTGGTATCATTAACAAAGGCGGTACCAAGATAGGCTCATCACGCAGCCAAAGATTTATGCAACAAGAGTATAGGAAGCAAGCCAAAGCCAATCTTGAAAAACATGGAATTACTATGCTTGTTGTTCTTGGAGGAGATGGTTCATTTCGGGGTATGGAGGTTTTTTACAAAGAACATGGTGTGGCATTTTGTGGTATTCCTTCTACGATTGATAATGACATAGCCGGTACATCTTACTGTTTAGGAGTTGATACAGCTTTAAATATCATACGTAATGCTCTTGATGCCATTCGCGATACTGCTTCTTCATTCAGTCGTGCCTTTGTCATCGAGACAATGGGAAGAGAGTGTGGTTATCTAGCACTTGTATCTGCTCTGACTTCAGGTGCTGAGCTTTGTTTAATCCCAGAAGTTCCTTATGATTTGAAAAGTTATGAAAAAAACTTTAAAGAGCAGATGAAAAATGGAAGAAATTACTTTATTGCTATCGTCTCAGAAGGCATCGCACAAGAGTCAAAAGAGATTGCAGCGTGGTTTGAAAAAAGTGTTGGCATGGAGGCAAGAGTCACAGTACTTGGGCATATTCAGCGTGGTGGCAATCCGACAGTGTATGACAGACTAATGGCTTACAAATTCGTATCTCACGCAATAGATGGACTTTTACAGGATAAAGATGATGCAGTCATCTGTTTTAATGATGGGGGATTTTCATATAAAAGTATCAATAAAGTAGCTTTTGAGAAGTATGAACTCGATTATGAGCTTCTTAACTATTTAAAGGATATGCAAAATGTATAAACTCAGTTATTATGTACCCAAAGAAGCTAAAGAGAAGACAAAAAATGCTCTTTTTGAGATTGGTGCGGGGAAGTTTAACAATTATGAGAACTGCTCTTTTGAGAGTTTGGGCAGAGGACAGTTTAAACCTATTGGCGAGGCAAATCCATATATCGGTGCAAAAGACAGAATTGAATATGTTACAGAGTATAAAATAGAGATGATTTGTTCTGATACGTTGATAAAAAAAGCTGTAGAGATATTAAAAAAAGCACACCCCTATGAAGAGGTGGCTTATGAGGTAATCAAACTAGAAGATATCTAGAAATCACCTTTTGCTGCACGCTCAGGAATCCCTTCCATTGCTACTTTAACTTTCTCAGCAGCTTCTAGCATTTTTGGCGGTAATGGGTATCCACCATATATTGCAAGAGTCATATCCATACTGATAAGATAAGCATCACCATTTCCATATTGAACATACATGATTCTACATGGCATAAAACCACCATAGTATCTTGAATAGTTCAAGAATATTTTAGCTGTTGTCAGATTACATAAAGACCAAATTCTTGCTTCTTTAACTTCATCTGGTTTTGCATCTTCTTTCGTATACATTTTTACATAACCAGTAAGACGCATATTGTACTCTTCTGTAAGTGCCTCGATTGATTCTTTTACATCATCTCCACTTATACCTTCATCAACTTTCCACTCTTTCATCATAGCACGAGCAGGATCACCATACTCAACAACTTTTGTAAACATAGCATCGTATGCATCCATTGCACGATCATCTAGTTTATGCTGACCAGTTACTGCTGTCCAACCCATATGCATTGTAGAACATCCACTTGCAAAAAATGCAAAACTGACTGCTAATAATGCAGTTAATAAACTTCTTCTCATTTAATTTCCTTTATCTAAATTCTGTGAGATTATACAATGATTAATATAAAAGTAAATTGATTTTTCAAATTATATTTTTACATAGAAAATATAATTAATTATTATAAGTAAAGAGGCATTGTGCGTGAGGTGATTAGAAATCACCTTTTTTTGTGCACATTTTGAAATTCTGATTATCGTTTTTTATAGATCTTGTTCTATCACACGTTTGAATGTATTGAAGTAGTTATCTTGTAATGTTTCCATGCTCATAGTAACATTATTTATTTTCACTGTATCACCACCAACAACACCTATCTTTTCACATGCCAAACCATCCAGCATTGCTTCAAAAGCTTCAGCATTTTCAGGTTTAACTTCCACTATTGCACGGCTTTGGGATTCAGCGAAAATATCTCTCTCATCTTCTACACTCATACTCACGTCACATCCAAGTCCACTTGTGGCTGCCATCTTAGCAAGTGCGATTGCCACACCACCACTACTTGCATCTTTAGCACACTCTAGAAGATGCTTCTTATTTGCTTCAATGACCAGATCCCAAAGAGCAAGCTCTTTTGCATAATCTATCTCAGGAAGTTTTCCTGCAACAACACCACAAATCTCTTTCATATATAAAGAGCCACCAAACTCACTTTTGCTCTCTCCTACAAGATAGAGCTGATTACCTGCCTCTTGAAATGTTGACATTAGGACATTGTTTTGGTCATCATTAACCCCAACTGTTGCGATAGACGGTGTTGGGAAAACGGAAACACCGTTTGTTTCATTATAAAGTGAAACATTTCCACCGATTACCGGAGTCGTTAGCTCAGCACAGGCTTCTTTAATACCTAAACATCCCTCTGCAAACTGCCACATAACTTCAGGATTCTCAGGATTACCGTAGTTCAAACAATCTGTAATAGCCAGTGGACGTGCTCCACTCATAGCGACATTACGACCTGATTCAACAACAGCAGCAGCTCCACCGCCTTTAGGGTCGATGTAACAGTAACGTACATTACAGTCCGCTGACATTGCCAGAGCTTTTCCATTCTCTTTTACACGAATAACTGAAGCATCAAGCTCTCCGCCTTTTTTAACCGTATTTGTCTGAACCATAGAATCATACTGTGTATAGATCCATGATTTATCTACAACTTCCATAGATTTTGTCAGCTTTTCAAATGCTTCTTGGTTCTCAACTTTTGGAAAGTCATTAATAGTTGTATCTTTAATCAGATTAAGATACTCTGGTCTTTTCATTGGACGGTTCAGCTCTGGTGCCTCTTCAGAAACCGGATCAACAGGAACCTCTGCAACTTTCTCACCATGCCAGAAAAGTTCCATATTCCCTGTATCTGTCACTTCACCGATAACTGCAGCATCAAGGTCCCACTTCTCAAAAATTTTAATGATCTCTTCTTCACTTCCTTTTTTCGCACAAAGAAGCATACGCTCTTGAGACTCAGAGAGCATAAAGTCATAAGGAGTCATATTCTCTTCACGAGCAGGAACTTTATCAAGATGCATAATCATCCCGCTTCCTGAACGTCCTGCCATCTCAAATGATGAAGATGTAAGCCCAGCTGCACCCATATCTTGGATACCGATAACATAATCAGTTTTGAAAAGCTCCAAACATGCTTCTAAAAGAAGTTTTTCAGTAAAAGGATCCCCAACTTGAACAGTTGGACGAAGTGATTTTGACTCTTCTGTAAAAGAGTCTGAACTCATAACAGCCCCACCAAGACCATCACGACCGGTTTTTGCACCAACATAAAGAACCGGATTTCCTATACCTTCTGCTTTCCCATAGAATATCTCATCACTTTTTGCAAGACCGAGTGTAAATGCATTTACCAGAATGTTTCCATTATAACACTCATCAAAACTTGTCTCACCACCAATTGTTGGAACTCCCATACAGTTACCATAACCACCGATTCCTTCAGTTACACCACGAACAAGATACCTCTGATGTTTTGAAGTTTTATCGTTATTTAAAACATTACCAAAACGAAGTGCATTGAGGTTTGCTACAGGGCGTGCACCCATTGTAAAGACATCACGCATAATCCCACCAACACCAGTTGCTGCACCTTGATATGGTTCAATGAAAGATGGGTGATTGTGACTCTCCATCTTAAATACGGCTGCCATACCATCACCGATGTCAATAACACCGGCATTTTCACCCGGACCTTGAATGACCCACGGTGCTGATGTTGGGAAACCTTTTAAGTGTACTTTTGAAGATTTATATGAACAGTGCTCAGACCACATTGCGGAGAAGATTCCAAGTTCTACGAGATTTGGCTCACGACCCAAAATCTGCTTGATATGTGTATAGTCTTCCTGCGATAATTTATGATTAGCTAACTGTGTATCTATATCTGGTAATTGTTGGCTCATTTGGTGTTGTCCTAAAAATTGGTTTTTAAAAGCGGATTATATCTAAATGTGGGTAAAAATTATTTTAATTATTTAAAAGTCATCAATGCATAACCATCATTTTGGTACGCAATCGTGTCAATATAACTGTTTTTTGAAATCTTTAAAAATGGGAGTACATCCTCTTTATCAATAGAATTCGCATTTAATGACATCGCACAAACGACAAGCTCAATATTTTTTCTTTTTGAGAGTTCAATAAGATACTCTTGTGCCTGCTTCATAGCATTCACCGCTTCACCTTCTACTAACATATCATAATTCTCAGAAGCGATCAGTGCACATTTTCCATGAATGGTCAATGCAGCTTTTATGCTATCACCCTGTTCTTCTATCATATCTATCGTTTTTCCGACAAGCCACATACGACTCTTCAGATAGTTGGCATCATTTGAGCTGCAGTCAAAAACAACTTTATACTCTTTTGCTTCTGCAAAAGTAACAAATAACAGTAAAAAAAGTGTGAAAATTCTCATCCGTTTTCCTTTGATTTTTTAATGAAAAGCATAATCACTTTTCGTGCGGATATTTTGCTTTAAAGAGTAGATGTTTTTATATGCAATCGCTTCTATCTCATACTCTTTCATACCGTTAGGAAGTTTAATCTTAAAATCATCTCCAACCTCTTTTCCAAGCATCGCTTTTGCCAATGGAGAGTGTACAGAAATAAGCCCGTTTTCCGGTTCACTCTCTAAAACACCACAGATAGTAAATACCTTCTCTTCATCTGTATCGAGATCAATTAAAGTTACACTGCTTCCAAAAGAGACACGTTCATGATTGTGTAAAGAGGGATCAATTACCTGTGCATTTTGTATCATTTTATTCAAATAAAAAAGGCGCTTATCGATAAATCGGAGTTTCTCTTTTGCTGCTTGATAGTCTGCATTTTCACTTCTATCACCAAGTGCAGCTGCAACGAGCTTTTCCTGCGCCGTTTTAGGTTTTTCAACTTCTAGCAGGTATTTAAACTCTTCGACCAAAGTATCATACCCTTCAAGGCTCATAGGCTCACGCAATGTTTTTCCTAATGGTGAAAACCAATAATATAGTAAGTCTCTTTATTTGGAAGCTTTTCAATATCTACTTTATATTTTTCACTAAAATGCTCTATCTTTTCATGTGCTTCCTGTGCTAGTTCCGGTGTCGGTGAATCTACTTTGATTTTTAAATAATTTTTCGTATTTGAGAGGGCTACATAAGCGTTATTAACTTTTAAATGCTCATTTAAATCCATGATATGTTTCTCAATTTTTTCATACCCTGGTGTATTTTCCTGTATATCTTTTAACTGTTTTGTCAGTGCATCATTTGGCGTATAGCCCAATTGAGTTAAAATCGCTTCTGCTTCCATCTATCTTTTCCTTCTTGTACTTTTTTTTGTTAGTCTTAAAAATAATATCAGTTTTTTGTAAATATTCAGTATGAATTTATCTATTGATACTATAATTATAAACACAATACGATGTTTATACACATTCATTAAAAAGTGAGTAACCAATATGACAGAAGAAATACTTAAGAAAATCAAACAACTCCCACCTCTTCCAGAATCTGCAATGCAGATTGAGGCGGTTTACCAAGATCCGGATTCTACTTTTAACGACATGGTAAAAATTTTAGAAAAAGATCCTCTTCTTACAGCGGACATTCTCAAAGCGGCAAACTCTCCGCTTTATGGATTTAGCCGTGAGATCAATGCAATCTCTCAGGCAGTAGGACTTTTTGGAATGGGAACAGTTCGTGGTTTTGCGTTAGCGAGTATTGTGAAAAAAAGCTTTACACTTGACCTCTCACCATATGGTATAACAAATGAGATGTTCTCAGCACTTTCTAAAAAACAGCATGCACTGATGACTTCATGGTGTTTACGAAAAGAGAACAGACTGCTTGGTGTTCTCTCTCCTGCAGCATTTCTTGTTGAAATTGGAAAAGTATTGATCGCTCAGCAGGTTATTGCAGACAAAAAAGAAGAAGAGTTCCGTGATGCCCTCTTAGAACTGCAAGATGTTGAAGCAGCAGAGAGAGAAGTAGTAGGTGCAGATACGCCAGAAGTAAGTGCTACAATCTTTGAACAATGGAAGTTCGAAGAGGGTCTTGTTGATGTTATAAGAAACTGCCAGAACCCTGAAAAAGCGGAAGAAGAAGACAGACGTGCAGCACAAATTTTAAATGTTGTCCGTGTAGCAGTACCAATCAATGGTGTTCTAACAGAAGATAGCATCAACAAAGCAAAAGAGCTTATCGAAGAGTATGAGCTTGATATGGAAAGCTTCGATAACGCTATAGAGGCTTTTAAATAAATTGCACGAATTAAAATCTCTCCTTATTAAACTCACACACGGTGTGAGCGAGCAAGACACCTCTGAAGATGAATTATCACTTGTTAAAGAGTGGCTTGCAAAAAAATATCTCACTTTTAAAAACAATACCTATAAATTTAACTCAAAATACCGTGCCGGTGTTTTGGGACTCGTGCAAAAAGGAACAGCCTATCTTCATGTCATTGGTGATAATGTCAAAGACCTCTACATCGATGAGCTCGGCAGTGCAACAGAAGGTGACCTCATCATTGCAAAGAGAATTCTTGGTAAACGTGGAGGGGCGAGTGCCAAGATAACTGAAGTTGTCGGGCGCCAAGAGAGCTATGGAGTTGCCTACATTATAGAAAAGTATGGGCATAAATCTTTAGTTGACATTAAAACAGACCATCCTGTAGGAGCTGAGCTCACGCCAGAAGAGTTAGAAAACTATCAGCTTGGAGATGTCTTTAAAATTGACCATCAAGAGCACAGAGTAATGGAAAAGCTTGGTCATATGGATGATCCAAAAGTCGATGAAAAAATCGTTCTTGCTCAGTACAACAAACATGACGAGTTTGATGAAGAGGTCTTAAAGATAGCCCGTTCATTTCCACCTGTTGATGCAAGGAAATATCCAAAAAGAAAAGACCTGCGTGAGCTTCCTTTTTGTACTATTGACCCCGTGACTGCAAAAGATTTCGATGATGCTATCTACTGGGATGATGCAAATTCCACTCTTTATGTTGCTATCGCTGATGTGAGTGAATATGTCAAACCTTTTGGAGCACTTGACAATGAGGCAATGTACAGAGGTTTTTCTATCTATCTACCGCACCGTTCTATTCCAATGCTTCCACGTCAGCTGAGTGAGACTCTCTGTTCACTCCAACCGCATATTGACCGTCTTGCTTATGTTTTTGAGATAAAACTAGACAAAGAGACTCTTGAAGTTGTTAATTCTGATGTTTATGAAGCAATTATTCACTCAGACAGACGTTTTAACTATGAAGAGATTGATAATTTTTTTGATGGAAAACTAAAGGCAAAAACACAAGAAGAAGAGACCATCTTTGCAGCTCTAACAAAACTACGTACTATTACGGACAGACTCAAAGAAAAACGTCTTAAAATCGGTTTTGACTTTCACTCTGTTGAAATCTCCATGGAGCTCGATGAAGAGACAAATCTTTTATCTACAAAAGAGTCCGAAGAGACACCTTCTCACGCACTTATAGAAGACTGTATGCTGCTAGCGAACAAAGAAGCTGCCAAGATGTATGAGAGAGGAATCTTTAGGATTCATGAACCGCCAAGTCAAACAAAACTCCAAACACTCTATCAAGAGCTCTCTGCTATTGGGATGAACATCGAGATTAAAAGTACAGTCAAAGAAACCATTGAAACGATTCAAAAACAGGCACGTGAGATGGGCATAGAAGCAGATGTCGACACCCTTATTATACGCTCACAGATGCAGGCACGCTATGCACCGCTGAACTCTGGACACTTTGGGCTTGGATTTGAAGAATATACACACTTTACTTCACCTATTCGACGTTACTCAGACCTCATTGTACACAGACTCATTAAAGCCATCAAAAAAGGTGATACAAAAGAGGGCTCTTATGTTCTTAGAAACATCGAAACCTTGGCCATGATGGTAAGTGAAAAAGAGCGAGAGGCAAGTACCGTCGAGGTAGAATACAAAGCACGAAAATATGCACGCTGGGCAAAAAACAATCTTGGTCGCGAGTTCAAAGCCAGAGTTGTAGCTACAGACCCTGAATTCAAAGCTGATCTGCATGATGAGATAATCGGTGCACGTATCAATATTACAACAGCTAGCGATATCGTCCTCTTTGAAAATGTCATTGTGCGTATTGACAAAGTGGATATTGCCCGTGCTCGAATCTATGGTGCTGTAGTAGGAAAAGCAAGCGATGTATAAAAATGAATTTGACAACCATATTCGAAACAAGACGATTTCAAACTCTTTTGTCTTTTTCGGGGAGAGTCATTTCCTCATAGATATGTACACAAAAATGCTCAGCAATGTAGAAGATGCAAACATCTTAAACTACTACCATGATGAGTATGACTTTAACTCGGCAAAAGCGCACCTCTCACAAGGTTCACTCTTTGGTGATCGAAACATCCTCATTATAAAAAGTGAGAAAAAAGTTCCAAAAAAAGAGCTTGATACTCTTTTAGAGCTTGCAAGTAAAAATCCGGACAATATTTTTATCTACGCATACTATGGAAGCGATCACAAATCTTACAACAACGCAAAGAGCTTTGCCAAAACGAAGACGATGAGTGTTCGCTTCTTTCATCCAAAAGAGTTTGAAGCACAAAATATCCTGCTCCAAATTGCTCAGGAAAAAGAGGTGACTATTGATAAGTACACCCTCTCACATCTTCTCAAAATTCACAACGGGGATGTAGCACTTGCAGCCAATGAGATAGAAAAGTTTCGTGTTTTTGACAGAGAGATAAGTACCAAAGATGTTGATGCATTGGTTTATGGGCTCGGAGAGATTAACCTTGATGATTTTATGAAAAAACTCTTAGAGAAAAAAGATTTTAAAGAAGATCTGCAAAATATTTTAGAACATGGCGAAGATGAGATACGTATACTTACAGCACTCACATCATACCTCACGCAGCTTTATATGTTTAACATTTACATTCGAGTAAACGGAGCACCCAATGCCTTGGAAATTTTAGGCTACCCTGCTCCAAAGTTTGTCGTAGAACAAAAAGCATCATTTGCTATAAAAATCAAACTTGGCACTTTCTATAGACTCCATGAACTCCTGCTTGAAAGTGAGCTAAAGATGAAGAGCTCTCATATAGATAAGAGTGCTATACTTTTCTCAACACTTATAAAGCTGCAAAAGATACTTTAAAAATACTTAACCAATATCAATAACTATTATACTTTAAACTTTTTTTCTGTATAATGGCGCCATGAATAATTTTACAGACAGTTTAAGAGCACACCATTTAAAAGCGACTCCTCAAAGATTGGAGATTGCAAATACATTGTACAAGTATGGGCATGTAAACATAGAAGACCTCTATGAGATAATGCTCAAGAAATTTAATTCGATTTCACTTGCTACAATTTATAAAAATATAAATATCATGATAGAAAATGCCTTTATCCAAGAGGTAAAAATCCCAAATCAAAAATCCGTATATGAGCTGACAAAAGAGGCACATTCACACCTTGTATGTGACAAATGTGGTATGGTAGAAGATATTACGCTCGACCTTAGCAGTATTAGTGAGCTTGCTGCACACTCAACAAACTTTCAAATAAAAAAAGCAGACCTCGTTTTCTCCGGTCTTTGTAAAAACTGCCAGTAAGGCACTTGACTCTTCAAACTATCCTCAGCACATTTAGTGTATAATCGCGCATTAATTTACTCCTAGAAGGAAATACCAATGCGTGGTTATAAGATTTTTGCTGGCTCTGCTAGTGTTGATTTTGCAAATGAAGTTTGCTCAATTTTAGATGTTCCTTTAGCAAAAGCTGATGTTAAGAAGTTTAGTGATGGAGAGATCTCTGTTCAGATTTCTGAGAGTGTTCGTGGTCGTGATGTTTTTATCATCCAATCAACAGGTGCACCGTCAAATGACAACCTAATGGAGCTTTTAATCATGACAGATGCACTCAAGCGTTCATCTGCTCAAAGTATTACTGCTGTTGTTCCTTACTATGGTTATGCACGTCAGGACAGAAAAGCAGCTCCTCGTGTTCCAATCACTGCAAAACTCGTAGCAGATATGTTCCAAACTGCAGGTATTGATAGAGTTGTAACGATTGACCTGCATGCTGGACAGATTCAAGGTTTCTTTGATATTCCGGTTGACAATCTTTACGGTTCTATCACTTTTGAGCAATACATCAAAAGCAAAAATCTTAAAAATCCTATTATTGCATCTCCAGACATTGGCGGTGTTGCTCGTGCTCGTTACTTTGCAAAAAGAATGGGACTTGAGATGGTTATCGTTGATAAACGCCGTGAAAAAGCGAATGAGAGTGAAGTAATGAATATCATCGGTGATGTCGAAGGTAAAGATGTCATTATGATTGATGATATGGTAGATACTGCAGGTACTATGGTAAAAGCCGCGACTGCTTTAAAGAACAAAGGTGCAACATCTGTTATGGCATGTGCAACACATGGAGTACTCAGTGGAAAAGCCTATGATAATCTTGAACATGGTGAACTTGATGAACTTATCATCACAAACACACTTGAATCAAAAGCTCATAAAAAAATCAAAGTGCTTACTGTAGCACCACTCTTTGCAGAGGTAATCCGCAGAGTTTATCATAATGAGAGTGTTAATTCACTTTTTGCATAAGTAGAGGACAGAGTTGAAAAATATACGAAACTTTTCTATCATTGCCCATATTGATCATGGAAAATCTACACTAGCTGACCGTATCATCCAAGAGTGTGGTGCTGTGAGCGAGAGAGAGCTAAGCTCTCAAATGATGGATACGATGGATATCGAACAAGAGCGTGGCATCACCATCAAAGCACAATCGGTTCGACTTGATTATGTAAAAGATGGCGAGCACTACATCCTTAATCTCATTGACACTCCGGGCCATGTTGATTTCTCTTATGAGGTAAGTAAATCTTTGGCTTCATCTGATGGAGCTCTGCTCATTGTAGATGCAGCTCAAGGTGTTGAAGCTCAAACGATTGCAAATGTCTACTTGGCACTTGATAATGATCTTGAACTCATCCCGGTAATCAACAAAATAGACCTCCCGGCAGCCGAGCCGGAACGTGTGGCAGAAGAGATTGAAACTTCCATCGGCATCGATGCTACAGATGCGGTACTCGTGAGTGCAAAAACCGGTGTTGGGATTCGTGAGCTCATTGATGCTATCGTAGAGAGAGTTCCTGAGCCACAGGGTGATCCTGAGGGACCGACAAAGGCCATCATTTATGATTCATGGTTTGATCAGTATCTTGGAGCACTGGCACTTGTTCGTGTATTTGACGGTGAGATCAAGAAAAATCAAGTGATTAAACTAATGAGCAATGGTGAAGAGCATCAGGTCCTTGACTTGATGTACCCGCACCCTATCAAGAAGATAAAAACTCCTGCGATAAAAAGTGGAGAGATAGGCATCGTTGTTTTAGGTCTTAAAGAGGTGAGTGTTGTCAGTGTCGGTGATACGATTACCGATGCGAAAAATCCTTGCACCGAGCCTGTCGGTGAGTATGAACCTGCAAAACCATTTGTTTTTGCAGGACTCTACCCGATAGATACAGACAAGTTTGAAGACCTGCGTGATGCACTTGATAAACTCAAGCTTAATGACTCTGCACTTTCATATGAGCCGGAGACCTCTGTAGCTCTTGGCTTTGGTTTTCGTGTCGGTTTTCTTGGAATGCTGCATATGGAAGTTGTTAAAGAGCGACTTGAGCGTGAGTTTGGACTTGACCTCATCGCTACTGCACCATCAGTTGTTTATCATGTATATCTTACAGATGGCACAAAGGTTGAAGTACAAAACCCTAGTGAACTTCCGGAAGTGCAAAAGATAGATAGAATCGAAGAGCCTTATGTAAAAGCAACGGTCATCACTCCTAGTGAATACCTTGGAAATATTATGAACCTGCTTGTCTCAAAACGTGGTATTCAAAGCAAGATGACCTACTTAAATGAAGAGCGTGTTATGCTTGAGTATGAACTTCCTATGAATGAGATAGTAGTAGACTTTTATGATAAACTCAAATCTATCTCTAAAGGCTACGCTTCTTTTGACTATGAGCCAAGTGAGTTTAAAGAGGGTGACCTTGTAAAACTTGATGTAAGAGTTGCAGGTGAAGTCGTTGATGCACTCAGCATTATCGTACCACGAACTTCAGCAGTAAGCCGTGGTCGTGCACTTGTTAAAAATATGAAAGAGATTATTCCTCGTCAGCTCTTTGAAGTAGCTGTTCAGGCATCTCTTGGTAATCAGGTCATTGCCCGTGAGACTGTAAAATCGATGGGGAAAAATGTAACTGCAAAATGTTACGGTGGAGATATTACCCGTAAACGTAAACTCCTAGAGAAACAAAAAGCAGGTAAAAAACGTATGAAAGCTATCGGAAAGGTTCAACTTCCACAAGAGGCTTTTATGTCCGTACTCAAGATGGACTAAAAACTGTTATGAAATGTCTGTTGTGTGAGAACTACTCTCTCACGCAGCATATCTGTAAAAACTGTCAAGAGCAGTTTTTACAGCCATCACTCTACAAAAGAAAACTTAACAATGATATCGAAGTACTCTCATTTTACAGATATGAAGATATCAAATCTCTTCTTTTTACAAAACATACTGATATTGGATTTCATATCTACAAACTTTTAGCCAGACTTAGTTTTACAAAATTCGCACGAGAATTTGAGTGGAAAAGTAGAGTTACCTCCATCGCCATCGATGATAATATCAAAAGTGGCTATTCACATACTGCGATTCTCAATAAAGCCCTGACAAGTCAAAATATCAAACCACTCTTTAACAGACTACGAGCACAAAACTCCATCTCCTACTCTGGAAAATCAAAAGTATTTCGAGAGGCAAATCCTAGAGATTTTCAACTCAAAAACTTTAAAGAAAGAGAAGTGATTTTAGTTGATGACATCATTACAACAGGAGCTACCCTGCGTGAAGCTACAGATAAGCTCACGCAGGAGGGAAAAGAAGTTCTTTTTTGTCTGACCTTAACGGATGTCAGTAAAAAATAGCGCTTAGAAAAGCCCTTTTAAAAGATTTCTTACATCTTTACCTAGATGTTTCTCCAGCTCTTTTGTAACAGCTTTAGTCGCCTCTTTTTTGAGTATTTTACTCGCATCAACTTGCACTTTTGGTCGCTCTACGCTGCCGCTTAGTTTTACAACAAGAGGATTGCCGTTAGCGTTAATGTCGATAACTGACTTGATACGTTTTGTTTTTGAGTTGAGATAGGTATCTTTTGTCGTAATCGAAGATGTATTTGATTTGAGATCAAGTGATGCCAAGATATTCTCTTTATTGATATTTGCACTCACATCACCTTTAAAGATCTGTTTGTAGAGGTCAATGTGCGCATACTGTTTCGTAAGGTCAAGAGCTTGATTTCTTGTGAATGTACCGTTTGAGAGAAGTCCTTTAAATGTACCTTTTTGTGCTGAGAGATTATAGTCAAGTTTTGCATCGATATTTGATTTGAAAATCTTTGGATAGATCAGCATATCTAAGATATCAAGAGTACAGAGTTTGTTGATATCTGCATGAAAATCATCATTATGTAGTTTTGCATCCACTTTTCCGCCTGCGATGTTACTATGCATCGTAAAATCCAGATCTTTTGCTTTTTTCAACTCTCCGTTAGCGATAAAATTGCCTTTGAGATGTCGCTCAGTTACAAAGTAGAGCTTCTCAAGATTATGTACCTTTACTTTATAATCACTTTTGAGTGCAGCATCTTTCATATCAAAGTGTGCTTTTTTTACATACAGGTCTGCAAGCGTTGAGAAGATATCTACTTTTGTATCTATGTTGTCCTTATTAAGTGTTGTTGTCGTTGTTGCATGAAAAGTAGTCTTTGGCATTGGTGATTTAAACTTATATGCCTTTGTGAAATATCTACTGTCAAGCAGACCATTTTTTATACGGCTCTTGACTGTCCCTTGTAGGTTTTTCACATCTGCATTACTAATGGCTACATCTAAATCAAACAGTGCATCTGCATAGTGTGGCTGTTTTATCATATAGAGCAGTTTTTGCAGTTTAAGGTCTTTTATATTTGCCCTTACACTCTTTGGCTGAAAATCTTTCAGCACTGCTGCAAATGTTGTTTTTGAATCTGCTATATCACTGCGCCCATCAATGAGCATTTTCTCTTTTGAACCATTCACTTTTCCACTTAGACGTAAATTTCCTCGAATATCTGCACCGGTAATGGGTTTAAGTACTGCAAGCTCCTCTACATCTACACCATATTTTATAGCAACACTCAGAGGCTCTGGTTTTACTTTTCCACTTGATGATATCTTTGCAAGATTTGATTTTAGCAGGTATCGGTAATCTACATCATCACCTTTGAGTTTTGCATCTAGATTCATTGCAAAACGCGTTTTTGGAATAGTAATGCCAAAATCTTTTTTCATAACACTTGAGTTTAAGATGCCCTCTTTTGTAAGTAGTAAGATATCACCATCGAGCTTGTGTGGTGTGATATTTTTAAAGTTCACCTTTAGATCAACTGCCCCGTCAGCATACTTTTTCTCTCCAAGCATATGAAGTAAAGATGATAAGTCCAAATTCTTGATATTGGCAATGATAGAAGTAGGATTAAAATCTCGTAACTCTATATTATAGTTAGTGTTACTTTTTGCAACATCACTTTTTCCATTAACAGTGAAAAATTTCATATCTCCTTTCACTGTGCCATCAGTAAAAAAAGAGTCATTTAATTTTTTCTTCATCAAAGCTTCCAAGCTAGAAAGCTCACGCAGTGCAACATCATAATTGATATCAAATGATTGTGAAAAAAGTGAGTAGGTACCTTTTAGTATTATCGTATTGTTAGGATTAATCTCAAGCAAGATATCAAGCTCGCTCATCCCCATTGAGAAGCGCTTTAACTTACTTGGTAGGTGTATCTGTTTTTGTATCTCTGTCTCAATCATTGGCTTGATTATGCCATTTCCCAAAGAGGTAAAAAGCAGTGTATAAACAACACCAACAAGTAATACTACAATGCCAAATAGCCATCCAATAATTTTCATAATAACTGCTCCATAATTTTATTCTCTAATGATACCTAATTATATATAACAGAGTTTTTTTAAACAAAAAATCATACTTGATATAACTTGACTCAACTTTATTAAATAATAAAATTAAACTTATACTTGACATTATTACGCTCAATATATATAATTACAGTATCTTTTTAAAAAAGGAGTTAACAATTATTATGGCGAATGAAAATAATAAAGAGAATGAAAACATAATTGAAAATGATGAAAACATCTCCGAAGCTGAGGCAGAAGCGGAAGCAGTAGAGAATGAGTTTGATCTTTTACAAAATGAACTAAAAGAATTAAAAGATAAATATGCACGTGTTCACGCAGATTTTGACAATATCAAAAAGAGATTAGAGCGTGAAAAGTATACAGCAGTTGAATATGCAAACGAAAAATTTGCAAAAGATATGATTCCAGTTGTAGATTCACTTCAAATGGCACTCAAATCTGCAGAAACAGATGCAGCACCTGAGGAGTTAATCGAAAAACTCAAAGAGGGAATCGAACTTACACTCAAGCAGTTTATGACGGCACTTGAAAAACATGGTGTAAAAATGGTAAGTCATGACGAACCATTCGATCCAAACATTCACAATGCTGTTCAAAGCGTTGACCATCCTGAAGTTGAAAGCGGACAGATCGTTGAGACTTTCCAAACTGGATACAAATATAAAGAGAGACCGTTGCGTGAGGCAATGGTAGTTGTTGCGAACTAATTCGCAGCAATGCAACCTAAGTTGCAAAAGATATTTTGAAAACTTAATACAATTACATCGTAATAAAAATAAATAAGTTTTCCGCCTCCATTGGAGGCAAAGACGCCAAGCGTCGTGGGCTTCCTGCCGAAGGCGTAAGTGCCCTCGGGGTGAAACCAAGCGCGCCCTAAAGGAAGTGCCCTTGGGGTATTAGCGTAAGAAGCGGGATTACTCCCGATTCTGTGACCAAAGGGAATGAAAAGGTTCCCTTAAATTTTATAAAATAAAATTAAAGGATAAGAAGATGAGTAAAGTAATAGGAATAGATTTAGGAACAACAAACTCTTGTGTAGCAGTGTATGAAGGTGGTGAAGCAAAAATCATCCCAAATGCAGAAGGTAAAAATACAACGCCTTCCGTCGTAGCATTTACAGATAAAGGTGAGGTTTTAGTAGGTGATCCTGCAAAACGTCAAGCGATTACAAACCCTGAAAAAACTATCTCTTCTGTTAAGAGAATTATGGGTCTTATGATGAACGAGGAGAATGCTAAACTCGCTCAAGATAAAGTAACATACAAAATCGTTGACAAAGACGGTATGGCTGCTGTTGATGTTGCAGGTAAAGTATATACACCTCAAGAGATTTCAGCAAAAATCCTTACAAAACTAAAAGAGGATGCAGAAGCGTATCTTGGAGAAAAAGTAACTGACGCTGTAATTACAGTTCCGGCATACTTCAATGACTCTCAGAGAAAAGCAACGAAAGATGCTGGTACGATTGCAGGTCTTAACGTACTAAGAATTATCAATGAGCCAACTGCATCAGCACTTGCTTACGGACTAGACAGTAAGTCTGATGAAGATGTACTTGTATATGACCTTGGTGGTGGTACATTCGATGTTACTACACTAGAGATTTCAGACGGTACATTTGAGGTACTCTCAACAGATGGTAATGCATTCTTAGGTGGTGATGACTTCGATAACAAAATCGTTGATTTCTTAAATGGTGAGTTTAAAGCAAGTCACGGAATTGATCTTAAAAATGACAAAATGGCTCTACAACGTCTAAAAGATGCAGCTGAAGCTGCGAAAAAAGAGCTCTCAAGTGCGACTGAGACTGAGATTAACCTGCCATTTATCACTATGACAGAAGCAGGACCACAACACTTAGTTATAAAACTTACTCGTGCTAAGTTCGAAGGTATGATCGAAGAGCTTGTAGATGAGACTATGGATCACATCCAAGTAGCAATGAAAGATGCAGATTTAAGCAAATCTGACATCAAAGAGATCATCATGGTTGGTGGTTCAACTCGTGTACCATTAGTACAGAAAAAAGTCTCAGACTACTTCGATGGTAAAGACCTTAACAAATCTGTAAACCCAGATGAAGTTGTAGCTGCAGGAGCTGCTATCCAAGGTGGTGTTTTACGTGGAGATGTAAAAGATGTTCTTTTACTTGATGTTACACCATTATCACTTGGTATTGAGACACTTGGTGGCGTTGCAACAAAAGTAATTGAAAAAGGTACTACGATTCCTGTGAAAAAATCGCAAATTTTCTCAACTGCAGAAGATAACCAACCAGCGGTTTCTATCAATGTAGTACAAGGTGAGCGTGAGTTCGCTAAAGACAACAAATCGTTAGGTCTCTTTGAGCTTACTGACATTCCAGCCGCACCACGTGGTGTGCCACAAATTGAGGTAACATTCGATATCGATGCAAATGGTATCTTAACGGTATCTGCAATGGATAAAGGAACTGGTAAAGAGCAAAAAATCACAATCAGCGGAAGCTCTGGACTTAGTGAAGAAGAGATCAACAGAATGGTAGCTGACGCAGAAGCTCATAAAGCTGAAGATGAAGCTAGAAAAGCATTAGTTGAGCTTAAAAACCAAGCAGATGCACTGATCGCTCAAACTGAGAAATCTATGACAGAGATGGGTGATAACCTTGATGCTGGTGAAAAAGAGAAAATTGAAGCGGCTATCAAAGATCTTCAAGAGGTTCTTAAAGATGAAAATGCAACAAAAGAGCAAATTGAAGAGAAAGTAAAAGCACTTACTGAAGCAAGTCACAAAATGGCTGAGCAGATGTATAAAAAAGAGCAAGGCGGTGAAGCAGGAGCTGCAAACCAAAATGCTAAAAAAGATGACGATGACGTTATCGATGCAGAGATAGAGTAAGCACTCTCTCTTTTTAATCACAAAGCCCTTTGGTTCTTTTGAATCAAAGGGCTTTTTTTATGTAAAGACTATTTTTGAAAGTCTTTTTTAGCTTCCTGCCACGCAGAATAAAAATCTAAAATTTTCCCACCATGTTTTTTTTGAAATGCTTTTGCAGCATCCAAAGATTTAAAAGCATACTTACTCACAGAGCTCATAGTACCCGGCACATCACTTCCCACTACATAAAAAGCTTCAGTAACCGGAATGAATTTTAATGTTGTCACATCAACAACCATAGGATTTTCAAGCTCTGCCCCCTCATTGATATGTGCTGTAAGACAATGGATTGAGCAGTATTGGATATTTTTACCCTCTAATTTGGCAGCATGACTTGTTTTATAAAACTTGGTTAAGTTCATTCCACAAACAGCACAGTGCTCTTTTTTCTCACCTTTTTGCACGAGAATAGCATCTTTTGCATCGACTGTTTGAAACATCTTTTGCATTTTTGGCTTTTTGGCATCTTTTTTCAATGCTACTTCTTGAGTTTTTTCTTGTTTTGCAGCTTCAGGTTTTTTATCGGTTTTTACATAGGGCGTAATATTTTGACAGCCGCTCATTATCAGGACTGATAATGAAAAAAGAAATATTTTTAACATCAAACATCCTTTAGGGCACATCTAAGAACTTTAGTTCTTAGATGTGCCCTTAATTTCTTATAATTTTATCAAATTATTATTACATTAGTGTTAAGCTATCTCTATGAATATAACTACAGAAAAAATCAAACATTATTTAAAAGAGATACTCTATTTTATTATTACCATTACGATTGTGGCAAATGCTATGAGTCTCTACCGTTCACAATCTCTCAGTAGTGCACCATTAGAGATGCGTTCTTTTAAACTGATTGATAATAGTACCTACTCATTAGACAGTAAAAAACCAATACTCATACATTTTTGGGCGACTTGGTGTCCAACCTGTAAACTCGAAGCTGCAAATATCAACTTTTTAAATAGGTACTATCAGATTATTACTATTGCTGTAAAATCAGGAAGTGATTATGAGATAAAAAAGTATCTTGATAAGCACGATTACCATTTTAAAGTTGTCAATGACAAAGATGGTTCACTCTCACGTAAGTTTAAAATAGCCGCTTATCCAACAACATTTATTTACGATACAAAGCAGCAACTCCGTTTTAGTGAAGTTGGTTATACATCAACATTTGGACTTTGGTTACGTCTTTTATGGGCAGGTCTCTAGTTCTATGCATAACTTTGAGTTTGAGTATCCTTATGCCTTTGTTCTGCTTTTGTTAATTATCTGTATCTACAAATGTCCGCAAAGCATCAAAGAGATAATCTTTCCACATACTGAGCTTTTTAGTAAAAAAACAGCGTTTATAAGCAGAGACAAGCTGCTCTATTCTCTCATCTTGACACTGCTCGTGACGGCCCTTGCCTCTCCTCTTAGTTACGATCAAAAAAGTTCCAACAAACGCAAAGGCCGTGACCTTGCTTTTGTACTTGATACCAGCGGTTCCATGGCAGAGAGTGGTTTTGACAAAGAGGAGAGCCAAAAAAAGAAATTTACAGTTCTAAAAGAGCTGCTCAATGAATTCATTGCAAAACGGTATGATGATAATGTCGGTGTAGCGATATTTGGTAGCTATGCCTATGCTGCAATACCACTGACTTATGATATGAACAGTATCAAGTTCCTACTGGATTTTTTTGATGTCGGTATAGCAGGTGATTCTACCGCCATCGGAGAAGGTCTTGCAAGTGGATTGAGAATCTTACAAAAAGGAGAGGCAAAAGAGAAGGTCATTATCTTAATAACAGACGGGTATCAAAACAGTGGTTCTATCTCTGTAAAAGAAGCTGTAGAGCGTGCAAAAAAAATGGGTGTGAAAATCTATGCGATAGGTATAGGAGAGAAAAACTCTTTTGATGCGAAACTGCTTTCTCTCATTGCCAACAACACAAAGGGGAAAATGTTTGCAGCTACAGATGCACAGATGCTTCGTGATATTTATAAGTCTATAGATACATTGGAACCAAGTAAAATACGTTCACAACACTACCTGCACAAGCAATTGCTCTATATCTATCCTTTGGCAGCAGCAGGAATTTTACTTGCCTTTTTACTCCTTAAATATAAAGAGGAGTTAGTATGACACTTCTCTATCCTTGGGTTTTATTTTTTCTCTTACCACTCTTTTTGCTTTATAAGAACAGTAGCACTGCTGAAGAAAGCTATAAAAAACGCCAAAAAAGACTCTTTTATCTCGCACTTTTTTTTATTCTATTAGCACTCAGCAGACCTGTTATCATCAAAGGTTTTAATGAACAAAAGTTTGATGCAGAGGATTTTATCATAGCGCTTGATGCTTCTTACTCAATGCAGGCTGATGACCTTACTCCCTCACGTTACGCAGTTGCCAAACAAAATATCCAAAAAGTCATAGAGTCTTTAAATAGAGACCGCTTTTCTCTCTTTGCTTTTACAACAAATGCGATGCTTATCTCTCCTCCAACAACGGACACAGCTATCAGTATGCAGGCACTGAACTCTCTTGAACCAAAGTATATCCTTACAAAGGGAACATCCCTTTTAGCACTTTTTGAGACCATTGCAAAGACCTCCTTTGAGAAGAAAAAGCTCCTTATATTTTCTGACGGAGGTGAAGATCATGATTTAGAATCTCTCATAAAAATCTGTAAAAAGAATACCATCATACCCTATATCGTTGCTATTGGTTCAATAAAAGGGACAGTACTGAAAAAAGATGGAAAAACCTTAAAAGACAACAATGACAATCTTGTAATATCGAGAATAAACCCTATCTTAAAACCTTTGGCACTTGAGTGTGGAGGAAAGTATTATGAACTGAGTTCGAGTGATGATATCTCACGCAGCCTCATCGCAGACATCAAAACAGATACTAAAACGAAAGAGACAAAAGTAAAAGAACTAAGCTATACAGAGCTATTTATCTACCCACTTTTTATAGCACTCATCCTCTTTTTCATGGCTGTGACAAAAATTCATCAGCTCTATCTGTTTATTCCTCTGCTCTTTATGCCACATCAGACCCATGCTTCTACACTTTTTGATTTTTATTACCTAAAAGAGGCTAAACAAAGTTTTAAGGCTGCGCAATTTGACAAAAGTGCAGATGCCTTTTTAAAAACAACACCATCTGTTGCAAGTTACTATAATGCAGCAGTAGCTTACTATAAAGCGAAAAAGTATAAAAAGGCTATAGAACTTTTTACAAAAATAGAGTCAACAAACCCTCAAATAAAACAAAAAATTTACTATAATCTAGGTAATTGTGCTGTAAAATTAAAGAAATATGACAGAGCAAAGATTTACTATCAAAAAGCACTTGGACTCGGAGAAGATAAAGATGCGAGAGCCAATCTCTTCAGACTCTATCAACTCCAACTCAAAGAGGGTGTAGATATCTCCGATATGCTCCCAAAAAATGAAGTCAAGAAAAAAACAGCTGCAAGCAAAAAAGAGAATGTAAAAAAAAAGAGATCAAAAAGTTCTTCTTCTAGCTCAAATGCAAATCAAAAGGCCTCACAGAAAAGTGCAGGCTCAGGTGCGAACAAGTCAAAGAAAAAAAAGAGTAAAGCTATGCAGAGCAGCAAAAAAACAAATAAAGAAAAATACAAAATAGGCTATAAAGTCTATGAGCTTATCAATAAAGGATACACAAATGAACAACATCCTTGGTAGGATAACCCTTTTACTGCTCGTACTAACACTGCAGAGTTTTGCATCTCCGCTTGCAGATTTCAAACTCACTGTAAACAAAAAGAATCCTTTTGAAAAAGAGGCTGTAGAGATCAGCTTTGTAGCACATCAAAAAGACAAAATAGATGTAATGTTCTTTTTTCTTACACCAAAAAAGTCAAAAGATTATAAGATAGTACTTTTACAAAAAGAGGCAGAAGAACTTGCTTACCATGAGAAAAAAACAAGGTTCAGATATCTTCTCTTTCCACTCAAAAGCGGTAAAATCACTGTGGGTTTTGACTTCATCATAAAAGTTGCAAGTGATCAGGCTGTTGCACAGGTTTATGAAGGAAGCCGTGACAATGTAAAATGGATTGAAACAGATAATACTGAAGTAAAAGTGCAACCACTTGAACTCAATGTCAAAAAACTTCAACGTGATGTTGCTTTAGTTGGTGATTTTAAACTCTCATCAAAAATCGACAAAACCTCTGTCAAAGCATATGAAAGTGTCAATATCAAATACTATCTTCAAGGTATCGGTTTTGATGAGTTTAGTATAGAGCCTATAGAGAAGATAGCAGATGTAGATATCTTTAAAGATGTCATAAAACACTACAACAAAGCAACAAAAGATGGCTATAAAATACAAAGAGAATTTAGCTATGCGCTTGTTGGTACCAAAAGTTTCACAATTGCTTCCAAAGAGATACACTGCTACTCTCCAAAGAACAATCTCTACTATTCTCTTAAAACAAAAGAGTATAAAATAACTGTAAAAGAGCTACCGAAATCTGAACTTCTCGATACAACTGATTATCCTAAAAAAGAAGACTATACAGAGGAGATAAAAACATTCTTGATCTACCTGATTATCTTCTTGGCCGGTTTTATAACAGCAAAGATAAAAATACCTCTTATGAGAAAAAACAAAGAAGAGTTTTTGGATATACAAAATGCAAAAAATGCAAAAGAGTTACTTTACATACTGATGCACTCTTACACTGCTTATAATTTGGAGAGCTATTATAATGAGCTTGAGAATATGGTTTATCATAAGAATCAAACCAAAGGTTTTTCTACTATAAAAAAAGAGATACTAACAACGATTAAAAAGAGGAAATAATGAAAGCTAGTTTACTTTTTATTCTTATATGCAACTTGCTTAATGCCTCAGTGTATGAACAAGGAAAGGACCTTTATTACCAAAACGGATGTAATAACTGTCATGGTACAGAGGCAGAAGGAAGCAGTTATTACCCTAGACTTGCAAATAAAAAAGAGGGTTATCTGATCGAAAAGCTCGAAGCATTTAAAAAAGGAGAGGCAAAATCACAAAAGGCTGAGATAATGTTCACTTTTGCAAAAGGATTAAATGAGAAAGAGATTGCTGCTATTGCAAGCTTTCTCTCTACATTTGAAAAAGATACCAGCGACAAATATGAAATCAGTGATGATATCTTAGGGAGTGTGGATTAAGTAAAGAACTCCACATACACTTTATCTAGATATTTTTTTGCTGCATCAGCTTTTTTTATCTTCGCATCAAATATCTCTTTTGTTGATGGATACTTTTCAGCGTACTCACGGTACATATCGCATTTCATATCAATATTTCTCTTAAACTCTGCAACGAGCTTCTGCATATCATCAGGTGTTCCAACCCACTGCATAAAGCGTTTAAACATACGCTCACGCACATCAAGCGAAAATGATTCATCAAGCTCTGCAGCCATCGCCTTCAGGTCCCAACGAGAAAAGTAGACACCACTTTTTACCGGTGGCATGACCTCTGTATAAATTGCTGCTAGATAATCAGGATAATCTTCATAACTCTCCTCATCTGTCACACATCCATCTATACAGCTTTCATCCTGTATACCTCTTTGCAGTGATTCAAAGTCACTTCTTAAATCATTTAAATCTTTGATATCCATTATTTAGACTCCTCTACTGCCAAGTGCTTAAAATCACTCTTTTTCAATTTGCTCAGATACTCAAAATCACTCAAAATAAACTCTAAAGCCAAATCAGCTGCATCAAAATAAAGAGCCGTACCTGCTTCACTTTTTACATTGAGTAAAAACATTGGTGCCCACTCAACAAGATGCTCTTTTAAAAAGTTATACTCTATCTCTGCTATCTCTGATGCAACTTCATAGGCACCATCTTCAAGTGCTCTGTACTCAGCTTCACAAAGTTTGAACATAAACTCTAACTCTACACCGATATGATCACCCGCCATAACACGAGCCTGATCAAGTTCAACTCTAAAATCAAAATCATTATAAAGTTTTTGAACAGGGTTTTCACCACCTGTTTCCATCATTTGGTCTTCTCTCATATAGAATGACTCATAGGGTACTAAATGAAGTAAAAAGAGATTAGTAAAATCAACATTAAGATAACGCTCTATCAAGTCTTTGTTACTCATACTTTTACGCTTATCCCACTTTTGGAAGTTTGGGAAGAACGAGAGTATATTTTCATCTTTTAGTATTAACTCTAATAACTCTTCATCAATTTCATTCATTAAAATTCTGGAAATCAGGGCATATATATTTACGCGTGCTGATTGTTCTGTCAAGATCTCTTCTTGCATAATAGGATGTACCTTTGGATAATTATTTGTTTTGTAGAAGTATATTAAAGCCACACTTGAAGTGGGCTTTAATAAGTAAATTAAGCTTTAATATGAACCTCATAAGCTTTTTTAGAGAGAGGAACCGCTGGACGTTTAATGAACCACGGACGTCTTTCTGTATCATTATGATCAAGTGGACGAGTAAGTTGATCTCTCCATGCTTGGTAAACTTTGAAGTTGTTTTCATAGTTTACATAGATATCACCAATTTTGTCACTTGGTTGTGCTTTTTCAATCACAACTTTTAAATGCCATGCATGGTTACCCGCAATTGGATCCGGATGAGAAGGAGCAACAGCATTTTGCCATGCACCACTTAGACCATCCCACCAGATGTTGTCAAGGTCTTTATTAAACTCTTTGAACTGCCATAGGTTATGACCTGCATGACGTTTTTGAATTCCCTCTGCTGGTTTTAGTGTTCCAATTTTACCGTCATTTGTCATATCATAACGAGGAGCACCAACACCCATGATTCCAAGAGCATGCTCAAAACCAGGAATATTTACAGCATCTTTAAGTTTCCAACGACCAGCGTGGTGTGAACAAGCAAGTACACCAGGACGTGTTGCTTCTGTTGGAACAGCCATACCTACAAAGTAACCAGAATCAAGACCAGATACTGTATCTGTTACATTAACACGGATAGCATCTCCACGCTTGATTCCAAGTTTCTCTGCATCTTTTGTATAGATCCAAACAGGGTTATGGTTTTGTGAAATCTCCATAAGATGTTTCGAGTTTACAGAACGTGTGTGAATGTTGTATGGTAGTCTAAATACAGTATTTAGAGCAAACTCATTGTCACCTTTCATCATTGTATGGTGCACCTGTGTTACAACATGCTCCATTTTCTTTAACTCTTTTTCATTACGTGGATATACAGGAATTGCATATTCCGGCCATTTCCACTCAGCAAACCACTCAGAGAAGAACTCAAGTTTTTTACTTCTTGTGTGGAAACCTGCTAGTATTTTATCATCTTTTACAAGACCGATAGAGTGTTCACGTCCATCATGTTCAACCCATAAAGCACCAAACTTATCTTTTTTCACTTCATGTTTAGGATATTTTTTACCATGCGCATAAACATAATTTGCATCAACTTTAAGTTCTTCCTCTTGTGGTTTGTACACATTAGTTTTCTCAGTCCATGCACCATGATCTCTCATGTAAGCATATACAGGGAACTCTTCAGTTGGATACATTTTCGTTGCAGTCTCTTTCAATCTTGGAAGAAGACTCATAGCCGCATCAAAATACTCAGGTACTGTAACAGCACGTGATGGATCTTTCTTAGAAGCCCAATATTTTCTGATACCTAAACTTCCATCAGGATCAATATGGTGAACCATAATGTTCGCCCAGAATTCTGACTCTTCCCAAATCTCACCAAGACCATACTTCATATGTGCTTCAAGTGTCGCACGTGCAGGATCTTTTGCTTTCCAACCCATTTTTTCAGCTGCAACACGAAGAACTGCCTGACGGAATTCAATACGCTGCTCTGGTTTCGATGGTGTAGACTGCTGATCATTTCTCTCACCTGCAAGACCAACCGGTAATATATAGTCACAGTACCAGTTTGTCTCAGACCAAGTTGGAGAGAGGTTAAAAGACATCTCAATTTTATCTTCACGTTTAAGTGCTTCGATCCATCTGAAACCATCTGGATTAATCCATACAGGGTTATACATACGTGGCATCCAAACTGCAAGTTTCTGAGGAACTTTTAGACCTTTTTTGATCCATTTTTGTTGCCACTCTTCATCCATTAGAAGGTGAGGCATGATATGACTCATCTCATACGATGAAATTGGATATTCTGGCGGCCATGCAATCTCATTCCAAACATCTACTTTAGGAGGTCTCTCACCTGCAACTGTAGCTTTGTCACCTTTACCACCAACAGAGATTTCATGCCAGTGGTGGAAAGAAGTACCACCGATATCACCACGAAGTGCTCCACGAAGTGCTAATGTTAAGAAACCTGCACGTGTGATCATCCAACCACCACGGTGTCCAATCGGACCTGCACGCCATAGATATGTTGCAATCTTATCACCTGCATCTATATACATTTCCCAAAGAGCATCAAGTTTATGTTCCATACCTTCAAGTTTACACTCTTTAGTTACATACTCTTTCGTATATGGAGAATAAAGCTCTTTTATCATTTCAATGAAAGATTCATAACTGTCATCTTTTGGCATTTTAGAGATATATCCATTACCAAGCATATGCTTTTCAATATACTCTCTGTTCGCCATTAGACGATCCCAGTTTACCCACTCTTTAAAGAACTCATGGTTTACTAAATCTTCACCATTTAAGTCTTGTTCATGTAATACACGGTTTGCCAAGTAAAGGTAAAGTGCAGTTTCTGTTCCTGGCCATGCAGGAATCCATAAGTCAGCCATACCTGCAGAGTTACTCATTCTAGGATCGATTACAACCATTTTTGCACCACGTTTACGTGCATCTGCAATCAGACCAGCTGACTGTTGGAAGTAGTGACCAGCATCTGCTGCGTGAGATGATTGTAAAAAGATCAATTTTGCATTTGCCCAATCCGGAGAGTTTCTATCATCATTTGCCCATTGAATAGTACCTTGACGTGCACCTGCAGAACAGATATTTGTATGTGAATCATATCCATCAAGACCCATAGTATGTGGTACACGGTGACCGAAACCATTCTCATTAGGACGACCAACGTGGTACATAATTGATTTTTTAGAGATCTCATCACCCACTTTAAGTGTGTCATGCATCTTCTTACCGATCTCTGCCATCGCTTCATCCCAAGTTGTACGGATCCACTTACCTTCACCACGTTTAGAACCTGGTGCACGCTTGAGTGGAAATGGGATACGATCTGGATCGTACATTTGAGAAAGTACTGCATAACCTTTTGCACAGTTTCTACCACGAGAACCAGTATGCAATGGGTTACCCATATACTTTCTTACAGTCATAGTCTCTTTATCTACCCATGCAGTAAGACCACAACCAGCTTCACAGTTTGAACAAACTGTTGGAACGATTGTATAATCATTTACTTGGATACCATCTGGGTTTTCAGCACTTCTTACACCATGGCGCTCAATACCACCACGTTTCCAGTCAGTTCCGTCTAACTCTTTAAAGCTATCCCACTCAGCTTGATCCGGGTAAAATGAGATCGAATCAGGTGTGTTTGTAAACTTTGAGTTTGTAACTGATTCAGCAACTGCATCAGTTGCAAATACACCCTTAGCTATCGCTACACCAGCAACACTAAATGCAGCACCTTTTAAAAATGTTCTTCTACTTTGTAAATACATTTATATTTTCTCCTTAACTAAGTGGTAATAACTGTGGAATTATTAGCCAAACATGTTTAACTACCCACAGACCTACGATTGCTAAAATAGCCGCAAGATTTAAAATAGCGCTACTTTTACTAACACGTGCAAGTGCTACAAGTAACATTGGTAAGATATATGCAACCCACTGTCCAATCCAGAACATCGTAGCATATTCACCGTCACCTTTTACATAATGTAAAATTGCTGCAACTTCTTCTGCTTTCATAGCACCAAAAATATACTCTGACATATAGATAATAAACGCCATCAAAGCAGATAAACCTAAAATAGTACCAAAGAAATCTTTTGTATCATCACTCAGTTTGCTTCCACCAAGTAAAATAATAGCTGCAGAACCTGAAAGAGTCGCTGCTAAAATCATCTGCGCCGCTTCTGTTGGCATTTGCCATAGCTCACGAGCAGTAGCCTCAGCCATGATTCCTGCAGTATAAAGTGTTACAGGGATTGCTAAAATTGTTGTCCAAAAAAGCAGTTTGTCATAAGTAACAGTGTCTTTTTTGAAAAGCATAACAACAATCATTAAAGATTCTAAAGCAACAAATATTGAAGCCATCCATGCACCTACTGTAATAGCAGAAGTCCAGTGAGGATAGAAGAATATATGCCACATTCTAAATGGTTGGTGTAAGTCTGCAAGTGTAAATAAAAGGAAAATGTTCATCATAATGAATGAAACAATCATTGCAGAAAGTCTTAAACCCTTCATCTCTTCAGGATTACGTCTTAGTAACAAGAAAAGCATAAATACTAAACCAGTACCGATACTCTTCGCCCACATATTCATTGTAACATACCAACCCCAAAATACGTCTGGTATCGCCACATCTAAAGTAACCACTGCATTTGTTGCAGCTAAAGTTTCATGTACCATTAGTGATGCCCTCCTAGTGGAAGTTTTGTTATATTGTTAAATAAGTTATAACCTTCTTCTCTTTCTGATGCAAGAGGGTTCAGATTAACTTGGCTTGCTCCAACATAATAGTGATGAGGATTCGTACCTTTTTCCGGTTTACGAACTTGCACATCTCTGTTATCTTGAATATATCTAGAAATATTTGAAGTTGGATCATCTAAGTCACCAAAAATATTTGCTTCAACTGGACATGCAACAACACACGCAGGCATCATAGAAGAAGCAATACGGTGTGCACAGTATGTACACTTATCAGCTGTTTGTGTTTCAGGGTCAATATAGATAGCACCATATGGACATGCCATTACACAACCAGCACAACCAATACATCTCTCTTTATCAATATTTACAATTCCATTTTCAATATAGTGAAGAGCAGATACCGGACAGATTCTCTCACATGGAGCATTCTCACAGTGATTACATCTAAGCGGTGTAAATGTTCTCTTAGTCTCTGGGTATGTACCCACGTCTACATATTTAACACGAAGTCTCCATGTACTAAGTGGAACTTCATTTTCCACTTTACATGCGATCTCACAACCTTTACATCCCATACATAGATGTAAATCAACTAGGAAACCTAATTGCATATATTCTCCTTTGGCCCATTAGGGCTTATTTAAGATTTATAACTACGACTTATTTACATTAAAAGAAGCCCTTATGCGCGACATTTCGAGCTTTTTTTACTATGTCTATATTAACGAACAAAGCTTAAAGAAGTTATAAATTCGTGATAATTTTGTAATAGAATTTTTCGGATGGGTATATTTAGAAAAGTAATATTTGAGAGGTTTATACTAGTTATAAACTTAAGTTTTGTAACTAGTATAAGAGTTTAAAAAGCTATTTTAATCGTACTCTGACAGACTGTTCATGTGCAGTAAGACCTTCTGTATTTGCAATGAGGGCACACTCTTCACCTATCTCATTGATGGCCTTTGAACTAAATGAGATAATCGAGCTTTTCTTCATAAAGTCTTCTACACTAAGCGGTGAATAGAATTTTGCAGTCCCACCTGTTGGGAGTGTATGATTTGGTCCTGCAATATAATCACCTATCGCTTCTGGAGTATTATGTCCTAAGAAAATGGCTCCAGCATGCTTAATGTATGGAAGCAGTTCAAACGGACTCTGCGTTGCAACTTCTAGGTGCTCCGGTGCTATCTCATTCATCAGTTTAACAGCTTCATCCATATCTTGTGTTACTATGATTGCTCCACGCTCCTCTATCGACTTTCTAGCTATATCCTCACGTGGAAGTTTTTGCAGCCAGTTTTCAATCTCCACTTGAACTGCATCAGCCAATGTCTGTGATGGAGTAATTAAAATCGAACTTGCCATCTCATCATGCTCCGCCTGAGAGAGCATATCAATTGCCATATGATTCGGGTTTGCGCTCTCATCTGCTAAGATCCCTATCTCACTTGGACCTGCAATCATATCGATATTTACATCCCCAAAAACCATCTTCTTCGCAGTTGCTACAAAGATATTTCCAGGACCGGTAATGACATCAACTTTAGGAATACTCTCTGTTCCGTATGCCATGGCAGCGATTGCTGATGCACCACCTACTTTATAGACCTGCTCAACTCCACAGAGGTGGCATGCTGCTAAAAGAAGCTCATTAGGTTCATTATCCGGTGTCGGTGTACATACAACGATATTTTCCACACCTGCAACCTGCGCAGGGATAACATTCATCAAAAGCGATGATGGATATGCAGCTTTTCCACCAGGGATGTAAAGTCCTGCAGAATCAACCGGAGTTACTTTTTGTCCAAGGATTGTTCCATTTGCTTCAGTGTCAAACCATGATTGTGGTTTTTGTTTTTCATGATAGACTTTGATTCTGTCATAGGCAAGATGCAACGATGCTTTTAATTTTTCATCCAAGTTATCATATGCTTTGCTCATAGATTCCTGAGAAATTTTCAAATCTTCATCACTTTGCGGAGTCCAGTTATCAAACTTTGCTATGTGAGAGAAAAGTGCTCTGTTCTTATCTTTTTTTATCTCATCGATAATACCGCCGACTATTCCTGAAACATGGGCGATGTCCATTTTCCCACGTCCAAGAAGTTCTTCAAACTTTTTATCAAAATCATTATCTGTTGATTTTACAAATATCATTATTTTTGTACTCTCTTTTTATTTTTATCAAACTCTTCTTTTACAATATAGAGTGCTTCTAAAAAAGCATCTTTTTTGATGTATCCAAGCAGTGGCTGATACATCGGTGTTCCATCAGAGTAAAGAAACCAGATTCCCGGTAACCCCGGTGTGCTTTGACGAATATCCATTGGGATATAATCTCCCTCATTTGTCCACGAACGGATTGCTATAAAGTTTTTATTTAACTCTTTGACGACTTTCGCATCTTTAAGTGTTGTATTATCCAATAAGATACAATATTTACATGTATCACGTGAGATAATAAACAAAACCGGTCTGTTTTGCTTTACTGCAGCTGCGATACCACTTTGATAATCTTTGGACCAATCTACTTCTGCTCCAAAAAGAGTAGCACTGAGAAGTACGCCTAATATAATCTTTTTAAACATCTTTTTTTACCTTTTTTAAAAGTTCTTTTGAGCACTCTTTTGCACTCTTGTCTGTCACATCTATAACTATGTCTGCTAGTTTTAAATATTCTGGTCGTCTCTGTTCATACAGCTTTTGTGCAGCCTTAAGATCAGAAAGCAGTGGTCTTTTTTTCAGTTTTTTAGCTGCATTTGGATGTTCTTTTATTCTTTTGATGATAGCATCAAATGGAGAATCTAGAAGTACAATTGTACCTATTTTTTTTAAATTTTCTTGTTTATAGAATCCACCACCCGTTGAAATGAGCGTATTTTTCACACTTGACTCCAACCATTTCGCTATATTGTTCTCTAACTTTCGGAAATATTTTTCACCTTCCTCTTCAAAAATGGTTTTTATTTTTCTGTTTTCCATGCTCTCTATCAAATCATCTGTGTCAATTGCAATATAATCAGAATGTTTGACAACCTCACGGGCAACACTTCCTTTACCAACTCCCATAAATCCAATCAGTACTATATTTTTCATCTTTCTCACTTTATGTCATGCTAAAAGCACTCATATCAAAATCTGGTTTTTTCTTTCTTGTTGCACGATATATCCAAACCGGTGCTAAGATATTATACTCTAGTATTGCCATACTCACGATAAAAGAGAGTGATGACGGCATAAGAAATCCTGGCATATAAAAAGAGAAGACAAAACCTACAAGAGAGAGTATAAAGAGAACAAACTGCAGACGTGAGAGATTTTTGTTTATCATCTCATTCATTGTCGGAATCGTCATATATCCAAGAGCATTCAGATGGAACCAGACCAAAAACGGCACAATCTTATAGAGCATCCCAAGCATAATGGAGAGAATAAACCCGCCACCGATAAGAATCCCTACCATTACAATATACTCATGTTTGAAAAACTCGTCATATATCCAGAGAAACGAACCAAGTGTCAAAAAGAGACTCGCAGCTCTCCAGTACCATACCGTTACATCTGAGACCGGTCTCTTTCTTTTGTTGAACTTTATCCACACCGTTGTTGCAAATGCCCAAAAAAATGTAGCTATCCAGAGTTTTGCATACAGAGCGTACTCTTCTGCGAAAATACTCAGCACCATCCATATCAAAAGCCCCGTAGAGATAAGTAAAACGACTCTTCTTTTACAAAACTGCTTAAAACGCGGAGCTACATAAAACATCGGCAGTACTTGAAAGGCCACACCGATTATTAAAATACCGGCAAAACCAAAAACAGCCCAGACACTGTGGATATTTGCCACGATATAATGCAACTCTGTCACATCGTTCTCACCATATCCATAAAGTAGATAAACACCCATCAGAACAATCATAAACGCAAATATAAGACTGACCAGCATCCCTTTGATACTTGCAGTAAAATGCTGGACACCTTTGATGGCATAAAGCATACTCCCAATGATCACAAGAAATCCACTCCCAAGAAGAAGAGATGCAAGCCACAATAAAAGCGTGTTACTCATCTCTAAACCAAATGCCATACTGAAAAGTCCCAACAGTAATGCTGCATGTGAAAAGGTAGCAACTGTTTTTACTTTTGGGATATTGGCACTTGCAAGGACCGGTAGCATCTGCGTGAGTGCCCCTAGCATAATGGAACCAAAAACACCTATAGTTATAAGATGCGCAACTACAATAGCATCAATAGAGTAACGGCTCATTAAGGTAGCAGAATCACTAAAAAGTAGTAAAACACCTGCTAAGATACCAAAAATAGGTGCCGTTATAAAAAAACGAAGTGGTGCTAAAATGGGAGGTGCTTGATCTATAGATAAGCCATTAAAATCCAAAGCTTTTCCCTACTCTACGATAAGAGAGTCCATCATCTCTACGATACGATCAGCTTCTGCACTTAAATGCTGTTGCGCCATTGTATAGAGCATCTGCTCCTCTTTCATATTATGTTGTTGCAGTAAAATCATCAACGTTTCAGAGAGACCAAAAAATTTATCTTTGTCATCATTCTCAATTGCTTCAAGCAGTTGACTCATAAGATTTCTCATTTGGGAATGTTCTTGACGCATCATCTCTGTTGGTCCCATTGTCATACCCGTTTTTGTTTCAAACTCCGGAAACATAACACGCTCTTCCATCTGAAAGTGTCTTTCCATATCGGCAACAAACTCCTGCGTGAGTTCTTTGGCATCTAGAAGAGAATTATGTGCTTGTTCTTCCATCTTTGCAAAAACATCATCACATCGTCTGTGGTCATTTGTCAAATACTCTTTTATACTACTCAAAATTACATCCTAAAATAAAAAATTTTCAGCATTATATTACAATAAAGTAAAAGCATTATTGAGAATAGTCATTTCATAGCTGTTAATGTAGAAATGTTACAATTTTATAATATAAACGACTGAAATGGAGTTAGCCATGGCTGAAAATCTCAAAGGAAAATATTTTGTTGGTTCACGCGGTTTTTATGGCACCAACTCAGTAAAATATCAAAATATAGAAATCGAAGTTACAAAATATAATCACGATTATGCAAACCCGGTTACCAGTTTTGACTGGGGAAACACAAAAAAGGGTGCAAACCTCTTAGCTTCAGCCATTTTAAACACTATAGCCTCTCCTACAGTTGCCAGAGTTTATGCAAATAAGTACACCCAAAATGTTATCCAAAACCTCAGAGAAGATGAGTGGAAGATGGAAGCAATCGAGGTAGCACGATGGATAAACAACAATACTGACTATACAATAGAACTCGATGAAGAGAGTGAAAAAAAAGCCGAAGAGGAAGAGGCAAAACGAAAACAAGAAGAGATAGAGAAAGAAAAAAGAAGAATCAAACGAGAAGAAGAGTTCCAAAAACAGATACAAGAGAAGCTCAAAAAACGTTCAAAAAATGAAGCGCAGAAAAAACAAAACGTAGAAATCGCAATCAACAATGTTGTTGACACTCTTTGTGGTGAACTTGAGATAAAACGCGAAACTTTGGCAAAGATTTTGGATGTTCCTATGGATACTATAAACAACTGGCGTTTAGAAAATGAAATGCCAAAACTCGCACGCAAAGCTATAGAGTTTTATAAAGCCGGTGTTACTTTTAAAGAGAAAAACTCTAAACTAAAAATCGAATTAAAAAAATTTCAAGAGCAACTCCTGCAAAAACAGACAGAAATCGATTTGGCAGAAGCTAAACTGAACCGTTACAGAAAATTTATCAATGCTTTAGACATACCTGCTCTCTATAAAAAATTCAAAGAGCTCTAAAATATATAGAAGCATTTAATAACAAAAGGTATAATTCTTTCTTTAAATATACAATCATTTCAATATACAGGTTTACTCCATGAAAAACAAAAAATTCATTACGTTGGGATTCGTCTCAGTAGCATTATCTCTGAGTTTTATTCTAAGCTCTACACTCTTTGCAAAAGAGACAACAGCGAAAAAAGAGAGTACTGAAGCTTCAAGACTTGAAGCACTTTCAAAATTCACAAAGGTAATTAGCATTGTCGAAGAGTATGATGTTGATCAGATAACCATCGAAGAACTGATAGACAAAGCACTCAAAGGTTTGATGGAAAATCTTGATGCACATTCTAACTATCTTACACAAAAAGATTATAAACGTCTACAGGTACAGACAAACGGAGAGTTTGGCGGCCTTGGTATTACCGTAGGTATGAAAGATGGAGCACTTACTGTCATCTCACCTATTGATGATACTCCTGCAGACAAAGCGGGACTCAAATCAGGCGATATTATCTTAAAAATTGATAATAAATCAACACTTGGCATGACAATTGACGAGGCTGTTTCACTGATGCGTGGAAAAGTCGGAGACCCGATTGATTTGACTATTGTACGTGAGGGTGAAAGCAAACCGCTCTCGATTCACATCGTTCGTGATATCATCAAAATAGAGTCTGTACATGCCAAAATGATTGGTAAAGATATTCTCTACATTCGTGTTTCGAGCTTTGATAAAAAAGTAGTAGATGATGTAACAAAAGCTGTCAAGAAGAAAAAATCTGTAACAAAAGGTATTATCTTAGACCTTAGAAACAATCCGGGTGGTCTACTTGATCAGGCAGTAGGACTTGTTGATCTTTTTGTAGACAGTGGTGTAATCGTTTCACAAAAAGGAAGAAGAAAAATCGAGACGAAAGAGTACTCTGCGCATATAGGCAACACTATCACAGATGTTCCTGTTGTTGTTCTTATCAACGGAGGAAGTGCAAGTGCGAGCGAAATCGTAAGTGGAGCTCTTCAAGACCACAAACGCGCAGTACTCATTGGAGAGAAGACTTTTGGAAAAGGAAGTGTTCAGGTTGTTCTGCCAATTACAGAAACAGAAGCAATTAAACTGACGATTGCACGTTATTACCTGCCAAGTGGAAGAACAATTCAGGCACTTGGTGTAACACCGGATATTGAAGTACTTCCAGGTGAACTAAAAACATTTAAAAATGAGTTTGCTATTAAAGAAGCTGACCTTAAAAAGCACCTTGAAAAAGAACTTGAAAAAGTTGATGGAAAAAAATCGCAGACTAAAGAAGATAAAAAAGATAAAAAAGATATAATTACGCCAAAAATGTTGGAAAAAGATTTGCAACTGAAAGAGGGTGCTGATATCATCAAAGCACTTATCATTACAAAAGGATAGAAAATCAATGGAAAAAAGAGAGTTACTCTACGAAGGTAAGGCAAAAAAGATTTGGTCAACGGATGATGAAAACTTAGTAATCTCAGAGTTTAAAGATGATTTAACTGCATTTAACGGTGAGAAGAAATCTTCTGAAGCAGGAAAAGGTGCACTAAACAATAAAATCTCTACAGAGCTGTTTAAACTACTGGATGAAAATGGTATTCCTACACACTTTGTAGAGATGCTTGATGACAATCATATGCTCCATAAAAAAGCAGACGTTATTCTTATTGAAGTAATTGTGAGAAATATCGCTACAGGTTCACTATCTCGCAACTTAGGTATCGAAGATGGAAAAGTGCTTCCATTCACACTTGTTGAGTTTGACTATAAAAATGATGACTTGGGCGACCCAAAACTCAACGACCAGCATGCACTTATCTTAGGTCTTGTTGATTTTCAAGATGAGTTAGACAAACTTCGCAGAATGGCTCGCCAGATAAATGACATCTTAAAACCTTACTTTGCAGAAAAGGGTTTAAACCTTGTTGACTTTAAACTTGAGTTTGGAAAAGATAAAGAGGGAAATATCATCCTTATCGATGAAATCTCTCCTGACAACTGTCGTTTTTGGGATATTGAAAGTGGAGAGAAGATGGATAAAGACAGATTCCGTCAAGGACTTGGTGGACTCAAAGTGGCTTATGAACAAGTTTTAGAACGTATTTTAAACAAATAGATAAAGGACAAATTATAATGAAAGCTATCGTAAATGTATTTTTAAAAGCGGGTGTTTTGGATTCGCAAGGAAAAGCCGTTCATCATGCTCTTGATTCTCTTCATTTTGACGGGGTAAAAGATGTTCGTGTTGGTAAGCAGATTGTACTACAGCTTGATGAGAATGACAAAGAAAAAGCAATGGCTGATGTAACAAAAATGTGTGAAGAGCTTTTAGCAAACACGGTTATTGAAGATTACAATATAGAGCTAGTATAATGAAAGTCTCAATTCTTCAATTTCCAGGTACAAACTGTGAGTTTGACACGCAGTATGCATTTGAAAAGCTTGGATGTAATACTGAAATAGTATGGCATAAAGCAGAGTCACTTCCGTCTGATACCGATCTTTTAGTCGTAGCGGGAGGATTTTCTTACGGAGACTACCTTAGAAGCGGTGCTATTGCAAAATTCTCACCTGTTATGAAAGCAGTAGCAGAGTATGCAAAGAGTGGTGGAAAGGTTCTAGGAATCTGTAACGGTTTTCAGGTTTTAACGGAAGCAAGACTCTTACCGGGTGCGCTCAAACGCAACGAAGGACTTCACTTTATCTCAAAACACCATCACCTTCGTGTAGAAAACAATGACAATATCTTTTTGAAAAAATTAAACAATGGTGATGTTGTCAATATCCCGATAGCCCATCATGATGGTAACTATTACATTAACGAAGAGGGGCTCAAAGAGCTTGAGGCAAATGGTCAGATTCTTCTTCGCTATACAGATGAAGACGGGAACATCAAAAACCCTAATGGTTCTGTAGAGTCAATTGCAGGTGTTTGTAACAAAGAAAAAAACGTATTTGGACTTATGCCACACCCTGAGCGTGCGATGGAAGCTGTTTTAGGTAGTGCTGATGGTATTGCGATGCTAAAAGGATTTTTAGAGTCGTGATAAAACTACTTTTTCTTACTTTTATTTTTATAACATCGCTTTTTGCGAATAAGGTACTCTATGTCAACTATGACGAGGTACCAAAAAGAGTAATTAAAGGTGAGATATTTACAGTAACATTAAAAACACTCTCCACAGTAAGAGATTTTGATGATGTCGAATATGACTTTTCCAATCATTCTGGTTTAAAAATCTTAGATACAACTCCAAGTAGAGAGCATAAAGGAAAGTTCTTTTATGATACTTTTCATATGCTTGTTACTGCTGATAGAGCAAAACTTCCTGATGTCAATACAACACTCATTGCTGCACAGGAGTATAACTCCACCCTTGTCAATGGTCCAGAGCTCAATGTTATTACACTCAATCCTAAAAAAGACTTCTCAAACATCATCGCGAACTCATTTGAATTACAAGAGTATAAAACAACAAGCTATGATACAAATCATAATATTGTTGTTTTTGTAGCTACAGCAACAAATGCAGATATAGAAGCGATGCATTTTGAGAATGTTTACAAACAGGGAATGGAATCCGTTGAAAACTCTTATGAAACTTCAAGAATAACCTATTATGTTGTCATAGATAAACACTTGGAATACTTTACATTTTCATATTTTAATCTTTTAAAGAACAGTTATGAATTAGTAAGTGTACCTATTATTGTTGATGATGACAGTGTAGCGACACAGAGTGATTTAAAACCACGTGATCAGTCTCATGATACTATAAAAATGTATATTGCCCTTACGATATCAATCATTGGACTTATTATCATTTTCTTTAAACAGAAGTATATCTACTTGATTTTTATCGTCTTGCCACTTGGATATACGCTCTATTTGAGTATGCCACAAAAAGAGGTTTGTATAAAAAAAGGCTCAAATATATACCTTTTACCGGTTGAAAATGGCACAATATTCGAGACAACGCCTCGAGAGTATCATCTACCAAAAGAAGGAAGTGTAACAAACTTCACAAAAGTAAAACTTCAAAATGACAAGATAGGATGGGTAAAGAATGAAGATACTTGCTCATATTAACTGGTTTTTTGCCACTGTTAATATCTTCTTATCATTGATATTGATGATAATTCTCTATCCTATTCTTCCTCGTCCCTATGCACGAAAAATTGCTGCGTGGTATGTGCGTTTAACAACCTTTTTCTCTACAAATGTCAAAGGAAAAGAGGACCCTGCAACACAGATGTTTCTTATCAACCATCAAAGTGATTTGGACATTGGTGTTATGGAGACAGTATCAAAAAAAGATTTGGCATGGGTAGCGAAAAAGGAGCTCTTTGATGTTCCTTTTTTTGGACTTGCCATGAGTATGCCCGAAGATATTCCCATAGAGAGACAAAGTAAGACCTCACTTGTAAAACTTTTAAAAAATGCAAAGGACAGACTCAATAAGGGTCGTGTTATTACTATGTTCCCTGAGGGTACGCGTTCACGTGATGGCAGAATGCTTCCTTTTAAAAGTGGTGCAAAGGTTGTTGCAGACAAGTTTCAACTGCGCGTCCAGCCTGTTGTTTTGATACAAACAGCAAAATATTATGACATTAAACGATTTTATTACTCTCCGGGTACTATTACAGTGATATTTATGGAGAGTTTTATCGCAGATAAAGATGATCCTAATTGGCTAAATGAGTTAAGAAAAAAAATGCAAAAGGTTTACGATGATGAGTTGGCAAACGATTCTAGCCATCGGTAGTGGCGGTTTTATAGGAGCAGTATCTCGGGCTTATCTCAACGGACTTATCTCTCACAGAGTCCCTCATGAGCTGCCATTTGGAACATTGGGCGTCAACTTAATCGGTAGCTTTATTATGGGCTGTTTGGTTGCCTACTTTATGTACTCAACCCTCTTCTCTGTCCATATGAAATCTTTTTTATCCACAGGAATCCTTGGAGCACTGACGACCTATTCTACGTTTGCTATTGAGAGTTTTTTACTCTTTGAAGGTGGCAGTATCGGACTTGCCCTTCTCAATATGTCTCTGAATGTTTTTGGTACGGTTATCATGGCTGGGGGTGGTTACTACCTGGTTAACACTCTCTTTAGATCCTGATAACCTCATCAGCACACCACTCTGCCAAGTCCATATCATGGGTGATGAGTAGCATCCCCATATTCTCCAAATGTCCCATTAACATCTTCATAACATCCAACTGAGTCACATTGTCAAGTGCGGAAGTCGGTTCATCAAGTAAAAGCAGTTCTGGTTTCATTAACATTGCACGCAGAATTGAAGCACGTTGCAGCTGTCCTCCAGAGAGTTCATGTGGAAGCTTATGAAGTAGATCTTCTTCAAGGTCTATGTTTTGAAGATAGATTTTAAGTTCATCCAAAGAAGCAACATCTGATATTTGATTAATAAGTGTATAGCTTGGATGAAAAGAGCTGTAAGGGTCTTGAAAAACCTCTGAAGCACGCATAGCTTTTATACTGCCATGCTGTGGTTTGAGATTACCAAGAATAAGCTCAAAAATTGTACTCTTCCCTGCTCCACTCTCTCCAACTATCGCTTTTAACTCCCTTTTTTTTAATGATAAGGAGAGATCTTTAAAAAGCACTTTTTCTTTTGAATAGCCAAAAGTAAGATCTTTTATCTTTAAAACTTCTTGCAACTACTCACTCTTTTTTGTCAATGCCAGATACTGTTTTGTAAGTTCATGATAGAGTTTTTCGGGTGTAAGTTCTCCACCTTCTTCCCAGATACGTTTCATAACGACATTATCCTCTTCTCCGTCCCATACTTTGATGTACGAACCATCTTTATACCCATGGTCTTGACGGAATTGATTTAAAATGTTTTTACCGACATAAAGGCGATAGAGTGTATCAAGATTAAGCCCACTCATCACAACAAGGTCAAAAAACTCTGAAACAAGCCCTTCTAAATCAAGCTTCTCTTTTGCAAGAGCAATACGCATGATATTTTCTACTTTTTCTATCACACTGTTTTGATCTGCAAACTCTGTAGCAAGTGTCTCAATTTGAGCAAATGATGCCAATTCTGAAATGTCATTTGCCACATCTTCAACAACACCACGAAGTGTTTGTGAATAGTTTTCAATAGCCAAACTCATAATAAAGTGCCATACATCAACAACTTCTATCTGCAGATTATTCCAATCAGGCTCAACTTCTATGTTTTTCCAATGCTTCCATGGGAATGAGTCTATCATCTCCGCACACTCCATATAGATACAGCGTCTCCAATTGATGACTTTTTTATTTTTTGTTATACCCTTTACCCACTCTTCGCCATTTGTTGCATCATTGAGTTGATTTTGCAGTTGTAACATAAGTAAAACTTTACTATTCATTCTTTGCTACCTTTTCTTCTTATATATTTGTATTTTATCTAAATATGATAAACTTCAGCTATGAAAAAACGAATTAACTGTAGACGTTGTGAGTATTACTATGTCACTTGGGAGCCCAGACAGCCTCATGGTTGCAAGGCATATGGATTTAAATCCACGCAGATTCCCTCAATGGTAGTTTTTAAAAGCAGTGGGATAGAGTGCTCTTTATTTAAACAGAAGCACTCTTGTAAATAAGCTTTTTTCCAAATCCAAGCCGATTGTCTGTCAGTTTAAAAAAATCTACCTTGATTTGCCATAACTTAGGAGCCAGTGCCAAAGCATATGGAAATGTTTTAAAATAGAGCGCTTTTAGTTTTGCATCTTCCAAAACAGTGAAAACTCCACGAAACTGCAAGCCTTGGATCTTGCCAACCTCTTTGGTCTCAAGCAAAATATTTCCGGCTACTTTTGAATTTTGATGAATGTGCTCTATGTGGAGTGTATCTTCACTACTTGCCACTATAAAAGAGTTGCTTTTGGCATCGAAAGCGTAAAAAAGAGAACAGGCACTCACCTCATTCTCCACTGCCGTTGCAAGTGTGAGGACATGATGTTCTTCTATGAAAGCGGTGATTTTTTCTAAATTTTCATTCATCAGAGTTTAAAGAGAAAGTTTTCCAAATCTTCGGCATCTTTGATATTACGTTTTTCTAACATCATCGATGCAATATCATCTTCTACAAATATATCAAACATATCAATAGGTGAGTTCATATTGTAAAAGCTCTTCATAAACTCCAGAAGTATCTCAAAGTTATCTTTGCGTACACTGTACTTTTTATGCTCTTTATACTCATCCCAGTTAATCTTTATCATATCTCTCTAAAGCCTTTTGTAATCTTGTAATTATCTCTTGCATTGTATCAGATGGTACGGCAAAATTCAAGCGCATAAAACCACTTCCCTCACGTCCAAAACCAAGACCCGCATTTAAACCTAACTTAGCCTCTTGTATAAACCACTCACGTAGCTCTTTGTCTCGAAGCCACATACCATGACAATCTAGCCAGGCAAGATAAGTACCTTCAATAGGAGTGATTTTTATCAGACCTTCATACTGTTGTAACATTTTCTCTAACTCTTGATAATTTCTATAGAGATGACCTTTTAGCTCACGCAGCCACTCCTTACCTTCTGTGTAAGCAGATTCAAAAGCGACATGACTCAGCACTGATCCTTGTGCAAAATGTACCTTTTCATAGGCTTTATAAAACTGCTCACGCAACGTTTTATTCGGTACAGCTACACTACTCATCGCAAAACCTGCCATATTAAATGTTTTACCGACACCGATGGCGGTCAAGGAGATATCTCTAGCATGAGCGTTCAATGAAGCAAAAGGTATATGCCTGTTTGGCGTATATACCAAATCACAATGAATCTCATCAGCAAAAACCACTACACCATTCTCATAACATATTTGAGCTATCTCTTCTAACTCTTCACGCCTCCAAACACGCCCAACTGGATTATGCGGGGAACAAAGCAGCAGCAGTTTTGTATCTTTGGTGATTTTACTTTTGAGATCTTCAAAATCAAAACCATATGCCCCATCCTCACGCAGAGCAAGTGGGTTTTTCACTAACTTTCGACCAAGTTTTTGCACTGTATGAAAAAAAGGCGGATAGACAGGTGTTTGCACAATGACTCCCTCACCCTCTTGTGTAAAAGCTTCTATTGCCACTGCCATGGAAGCAACAACAGAGTGCGAGTAAAACATATCTTCTAAAGAGAATGCAACATTATGCTGCTCTTTCATCCATGCGATTTGTGCCAAATATACAGACTCAGGTACCTCTTCATAACCGACTATCGGATGTTCAAGCCGCTTTTTTACTGCATCGAGAACAAACGGTGGTGTATTTATATCCATATCTGCCACCCATGCAGGCAGCAGATCTTCTGTGCCAAAAAGCTCTTTTCGCAAAGTATATTTTTCTGCATTCATATGCTCACGTGAGGCTGCAGCACTAAAATCAAACACTATCTTTTTCTCCAGACACTCAGCTCTGAGAGTGTATGCTGATACTTTCTTGCTGTCTCTTTGATAACAAACTCCACATCTTCTCTATGAACAAACTCGAAATGTTTTTCAAGTATCTCTTTGAGACGCTCAAAAGTTCGGATTTCTTGACCATTTTCATCATAATAGCCACCAACCCAGAGCTCTTTTGGAGTTGACTCTTCCTGCCATGTATATGGAGAAGTAAGAACCAAGATACCTGCATCATTTATACGTTCGTGTATAGTTTCTAAAAAAAGATATGGATTATAGAGTCTGTCAATGAGATTTGTTGCCATAACCAGATCATAGCCTTTGAAATTCGGTTTTAAGTTACAGGCATCACCCTGCCAAAACTGCACTTTTTCTTTTATGTCTTCATACCCAAGTTCATGTAGTGTAACTTTTTTCTCCTCTGTTATAACACCCTCTTCTTTGACATGAAAAGCAACATAACCTTCATTCTTCAACTTTGAGCCAACACCGACAAAGCGTACGGAGAAGTCAATACCTTCCACTTTGTCAAACTCTTTGGCAAGCTGAAATGTGGCACGTCCCGTTGCACAACCTAAATCAAGTGCTTTTGTTTTGTTTGTTACAAATGAGCTAGCAGTTCGAACACACTTAATGGCAAAGTTCTCCACACCAAAATACTCATCACCATACTGAAATTCACAATATTGAGAAACCAGAGCATCACTCTCATAAATATCTTCACTGGAATCTTCATTTTTTGAGAGAACATAGCGAAAACCTGCATTTTGAAAGAAGTGACGACGGAATGCATAACGAGAGTGCTGCATAATAAGATTACCGTTACTTGCCCATGAAGCTCCTAAGATAAGTGCATGTTTATCATCAAAAGTCGGTGTTGAGAAGTCATCATAAGCAGGATGCACTTCAAAACCCTTAAATCCGCGAATCGGTGTCCTGCTCCACTGCCAAACATTACCGATGACATCATAAATACCGTTAAATCCAAACTCATCCACAGGGCATGATGAAGCATAATGGTAGAAGTTGATATTTGCACGGCTCTCATGTAATTCTGGAATATCTCGCAAACCAGACTGTTTATAGATAGCACCGTACTCTGCTTCACTTGGCAGTCTATACTCCTTACCCTCTTTTGCGCTCTTGTAACGACAATATGCTTCAGCTTCAAGAGTATTGACATCAACAGGCCAGTTTAATGGCATATCTATGATTTTATAGAGTGCTCGATATTTGAAACCATTCCCATCTTTTACCCAAAAATGTGGATACTTAGCTCCGCTTCTCTCTAAAAATTCCAAGCCCTCTTCATCCCAAAACTCTTGTCTCTCATAACCACCATCTTTGACAAACTCCATAAACTCACCATTACTGACAAGATACTTCGAAGCTTGAAAATCTGCTATCGTCTCTCTGTACTCTCCATACTCATTATCCCAGCCATAAAGATGATGCTCTTTACTTTTCCCAAGAAGAATTTCTCCACCTTTAACTGCTATCATCTCATTCTCAGAAGCTCTACCTGCGTGAGAACAAAGTACAAAATCATCTACTACTTTTACATCTTCTATAGGCATTTGGCGATGCAGTACAAGAGAAGTCTCAATGTGAATACGTTCATGCTCGATACCCATCAAAATTATCCACATAGCTGAATCATCCCGTATAGGTAGAGAGAACTCCAATGTATCGATAAGACCATTGACAAGCTCACGCACTCTGTTTCTGTAACTGCGTACCTCATCAACAGCAGGCCACGTATAACGCGACTCCTCTATATCATCCCAGTCCATCTCATCAACGCCTACGGCAAAAACCGACTCAAAATGAGGATTGATTCTCTCTTGTATGATTTTCATATTGATTAGCTTGTTGATAAAGAAAGTAGCCGTATGACCAAAATAAAATATCATAGGATGGCGTGTGGGCTCACTTTTTTTATAAAAGACGCTATCCTCACGCAGAAGTTCAAAGACCTTTTCGAACAAATCAAAAGTATTGTTAAAATAAGTTTTTATCTCTGCTCTTTTTTCTTCAACACTTTTACCATCTAGTGTAATTGGATACATACTTATTCTACTCACACAACACGCTCCATCTCTAATTTTACAGTATATCGTCCTGACGAAAGTCTTTTTATAAATATTACGCAGAGGCTCAGACCATCAGGAGGATTTGTCCTCGGAGTAATGTTTATAAAAAGACGTAATACTTTTATCAGAAGTTGATATGCTATAATCATTATATGCAAATTTTTCAAAGTAAATTATTAAACAATTATCCAAATATTTTTTACACCTTTACTACTAAAGAAGATGGCAACATCGCTTTTCATGTCGGTGACAAAAAAGAGAATGTAGAAAAAAACCATGAAATCTTAGCAAAAAAGTGTAACTATAAAATAGAAACGCTTGTTCATATGAAACAGATTCACTCTAACCTTGTAAAAATTGTAGAAGAAAACGACAACTTTACAAATCCACCTACCTGTGATGCACTTATCACAAATAAAAAAAACATTCCTCTTATGGTAATGATCGCTGATTGTTCTCCCATTCTCTTTTATGATCCAAAACAAGAAGTCATCGCTGTAGCTCACGCAGGTCGGGCAGGAGCCTTCAACAACATCATTCATAATGTTATAAAGATTTTTAAAAATCACTTCAACTCTAAAGCAGATGATATTATCTGCATTATCGGTCCTGCAATATGTCAAAACTGTTATGAAGTAGGCAGTGAGATTTATGAAGAAGCAAAAAATTTAGACCTTACTTATGCCTTTGAAAAAAAGAGTGACAAATTCTATCTTAATATACGAAAAATTTTACACCAACAACTTAAAGAAACCAATATTTTAGATAAAAATATCGAAATTTCACAAATATGCTCACAATGTAATAAAAACTACTACTCATATCGCCAAAATACACATTGTGGGCGATTTTGCGGCCTTTTATACCAAAAATATTAATTTTTTAAGCTTATTTGATTTATTATTTCAACTAATAAACTTAAAGGTGAAAAGATATGTTTAACTTTCTTTCAAAAAAAGATCCAAGAGCTCTCAATTATGATAATAAACTGATAAAAAAATTTCATAAAGACCATGAAAAACTTATAAAAGCCATCACTAAAATTTCAAAAGCTCTTGAAAAAAATGAAGAGAAAAAAGCAAAAACCTTTTTAAAACAATTCAAAACTGAGATTCTTGGACATTTTATGGAAGAAGATATAAAACTTTACAGATACTTGAAAAAATATTATACAAACTCTTCTGAAACAATGGAGCTTGTACAACAGTTCGAAGGGTCAATAAAAACAATTCAAAAAGATGTCATTAAATTCCTTGATACCTATACACAAGAAAACAAACCTTTAGATAAAGCTTTTGAAACAAAGTTCTATGCTATTGTCGATGAACTTGGAACAAGGATCAAGACAGAAGAAAACAACCTTTATACACTTTATATAAAATAATACTAGCTTACGAGAAGAGTCGCATAAAGATGTGTCTCTTCAAACTCTATACGTTCTTGTCTCACTCCCTCAACTACGTTGAATTTTAGATGCTAACTGCTCAGGTAAAATTCCGAGTGACTCTTCTACAACTTTTGTATTGCCATGTGTGATAAATGCATCCTCATACTCAAAACTCTCTAGCACTACATCTTCTATCTTCTCTTTAGCCAAAAACTCCAAGAGTGCCGAACCGACACCGCCCATCTTTGATGTATCAGAAAAGACAAACCATTTTTTATGTTTTTTTGCCATCTCACGCAACATCTCTTCATCTAATGGTTTTACAAAGCGCAAATCAAGTATACTGACATCTTCATCCAAAAGTTTTGAAGTCTGATAAGCACGCCCTACTCCATTTCCATATCCGATAAAAAGTATGTCACTCTCTGCTGATTCAAGTAACTGTGATTTTGCCAATTCAAAAGGCTGTGATGCAGGAAGCGCTTCTGTATCGATAAAAGCACCTCGTGGATAACGCAAAGAACATGGATGTTCATAATTTGCTGCAAATGCCATGGCCTGATGAAAGCTCTTTTCATCACGTGGAGCGAAAAGTGTCATATTTGGGATAGTTCGTAAAAAACTAATATCAAATACACCCTGATGTGTTTCTCCATCTTCTCCAACAATTCCTGCACGGTCAAGTGCAAAAACCACAGGCAGGTCCATCAAGCAGGTATCATGAATCACCTGATCATAAGCACGTTGTAAAAAGGTTGAATAAATCGTACAAAAAGGTTTGAACCCCTCTTTTGCCAAAGCAGCCATAGAAGTCACAGCATGCTGCTCAGCAATGGCAACATCCCAAAACCTATCAGGATATTTCTCCATGAGCTCACTTAAACCAGTGCCGCTAGGCATCGCTGCTGTTGCACCTACAATCTTGTCATTGTTCTTACAAAGATGCAGGAGTGATTCTGTATAAATCTGCGTTGCACTCTTTGCCGAAGATTTTTTCGAAGAAGAACCACTACTGATGTCAAACGGTCCAACTCCGTGCCATTTCTCCTCTTTGCCTTCTGCTATCTCATAGCCCTTGCCTTTGAGCGTTTGTGCATGAATAATGACAGGTTTTTTGAGCTTTTTTGCTGTCTCAAATATCTCAATGAGCTGGGAGAGATTATGTCCGTCAACCGGACCGATATAATCTATTCCCATCTCTTCAAATAAAATTCCCGGTGTTACAAGTTTTAAAGACTCTTCCATTCTTTTAGCGATGTAGCGTGCGCCCTCGCCAAAATTATCAACAAAATTCTCTGTTGTCTTTTTAAAACGCTGATAAAATGGTGAAGCCATGGCAGATGAGAGCATACGGCTGATGGCACCTATTGGCTTTGCAATACTCATCTCATTATCATTTAAGATGATAACCATCGGATATTTTCTATCACCTAGCTCGTTGAGTGCTTCATATACCATCCCGGCAGTCATAGAACCATCCCCGATCATCACAACCGGAATACGCTCATCCTGTTCTCCTTTGAGTGCAATGGCTTTTGCAACACCTACTCCCAAAGAGATGGAGGTTGAACTGTGTCCTGCAACAAAGTAGTCATCTGCACTCTCACTCGGCTTGGTATAACCACAAATTCCACCAAATTGGCGTAAAGTATCAAATGCTTCCCATCTACCAGTTAAGAGTTTGTGCGCATACGATTGATGACTCACATCAAAGATAAAAGGATCTTTACTTGAGTCAAAAACTTTATGCATAGCGACAATCAGCTCTGTTGCACCAAGTGTTGAACTTAAATGCCCACCATTCTTACTTACTACTTCTAAAATTCTTTTTCGTATATCACTGCAGAGTGTCTCTAACTCTGCAATGCTTTTATTTTGCAAATCCATTTTACTCACTTAAGGCTGCTTTCTTTACTCTCTCAAATCTTTTTGATATCTGTGCATCTATATTTCCGGCATCACTTATCACGATAACACCACCTTCATTTACTGCACTGTCTGCTAAAACTGTTATATGGTCTAATTGACCTAAATGTTCACTGATTGCTGTATGGTTATTTGGATTTACTTTGAGTGTCACTTTCGATGCACCCTGGAGGTCATTTATCAACTCATCTGCCAAAACCTTTGCAACTTTTGATGAATTAGTATCTAATTCTATCTTAATAACTTCTTGTGCAATATCAAGTGCGGCATTTACAAGCTCATTTTTTAAGCTCTCTAAAGAGTGCTCAAACTCTGCTGCACTTGACTCTAACTTTGCAATCGAACTTGTAAAAAGGGAGAGTTTTTCATTGATCTCTTTATCTATCTCTTCAAGAGCCTGTGCCTTGCCGGCTTTCATACCCTCAGCAAAAGCCTCCTCTTTTGCCTTTTGGAGTCCCTCTTTGAACTCCTCTTCTTTTGCTTCAAGCTTCATCTGCAGTTTAATGAAGTTTGAACTCATCTCATCTGTTTTTTTCATCAAAGACTCTATGAGTGACTCTTTGGATTTTGTATCTAAGGCGCTTGAATCTATCTCTTTTGCCTGTTGTAGAGGTGTCTCTTCAAGACTACTCTTATGCTCTTGTGCCTCTTCATTGTTTGAAGAACTTCCACCAAAAGCTATAACTTTAAAATTGTACTTATCTACATGATGTTTTTCAATACTATCACTTGATATTACTGTTGCCATTACCCTACTCTACCATCTCTTCAGATGAGCCCATCTGAATTGTTCCGGCTTCAGCCAACTGATTTACAACCTCGACAATTTTTCTTTGTGCCGCTTCAACATCTTTCATCTTAACGGCACCAAGGAACTGCATCTCTTCTTCGAATGCTTCACGGGCTCTCTCACTCATTGCCGAAAAGAACTTCTCTTTAAGCTCTTCTGGTGAAGATTTCAGTGCAAGCATCAGCTCTGCCTTGTCTACAGCTTTAAGTACTTCTGTAATTGCCATTTTATCTAATGTTACCATATCTTCGAAAGTAAACATCATCTCTTTAATGCGTGTAGCCAACTCCTCATCAACCTGTTCAATAGTAGAAAGTGTTGCTTTAGCACTTTTTGCACCAAGACGATTAAAGATGTCTGCCACAGCGCGTGTTCCACCCACCTCTACTTTGTAAGATGCAAGTGATTCAAGTTTAGACTCTAACACAGCAGATACTCGCTTGATAACTGAAGGTGAGATATCTCCTAGTTTTGCCATACGCATTGCGACTTCACTACGTAGGTCATCTGGAAAGAACTGCAATGTATCTGCTGCTTCCGTTGGATCCATATGTGCTAAAATCAGGGCAATTGTCTGTGGATGTTCATTGATAATAAAGTCTGATAGCTGCTGTGGTTTGATTTTTGAGAGATAGGCAAAATTCTGTGTATTTTGCATACTTTTGGAGAGCTTGTCAAGAACTTTTTTTGCCTCTTCCGGTCCAAGTGTTCTATAAAGAAGTTCTCTTGCGTACTCCATACCACCCGAAGTAAGATACTGACCTGACTGGAAAATGGCATGGAACTCTTCAAGAACTGCTGTTGCGATCGCTCTGTCTATTGTCGTGTTTGTTGCAATATATTTTGATATTTCAGTTATCGCCTCAACATTCATATTAGAAAATATTTCAGCCGTTGCATCTTCACCAAGTTGCAGTAGTAAAATAGCAATCTTTTCAGCCATACTCATTTCATTAAAAACGGCTTGTTGCTGTTGTGTCATATTTGACATATTTTACCCTTTCTCTTGTTGTTTTGGCATCTCGGCCTCTTCAGAAAGCAGAGCTTGAAGGAGTGATGCAACTTCCTCAGGGGCATCATCTGCCATTGTACGTACTTTTTCTAGTATTACCTCATATTTGAGTTCATCTTCATTGAAGTTACTAGTCATTCCAAGCTGCTCTTCAACTTTTTTACGCATCTGCTGTACTTTTTCTACCAAATCTTCGCCCTCATCATCTTCGAGTTCAAGTTTAGGAGCTTCGAGCTCCTCATCCTCACGTGAGACTTCAAGCATTTTTCCTGCAAACGGCGCAATAACTTTTTTGTACAGAATAAGTAAAAGAATAAGTACAAAAATATACTTAAACAAGTCTGCAAATGGTACAATATATGTCTGTGTAAATGTCAGAGCTTGGCTTACACCATCAGGACCATTGCTTACAGCTCTTTCAAACTGTAAATTCTGTACACTTATCTGATCACCTCTTGCATTGTCAATACCAATAGAACGACTAGCAAGTGATGTTAATGCATTCAGATCCGCTGCATCTAAAGCTACATACTCCAACTCATCCGTAGGATTACCATCTTTATCGAGCTTGTGCTTATACTTTCCATCGACGACAACAGCGGCAGTAATTCTTTTGATACGTGCGAACTGACTCTTTGTCGTACTGACAGTCTTACCAACTTCATAGTTGGTTGTTCCTGTGTTTTTTGTATACTTCTCAACTGTTTTTTGAGATTTAAGCCCTTTTACCGGACCGATATTGCTTACAGTTCCCGGAACACCACCAACCTGTTCAGGTGCTACGCCTTCACGTTTCTCTTCACTCACCTGTTCACTTCGTACAACATTTTCAGGATTATACACTTCAGAAGTTGAACTCTTTTGGGAAAAATCAAACTCAACGCTAACCTGTGCGACAACTTTATCATCACCACCAACAAAAGGAGCGATCACATCTACGATTTTATTTTGGAGCTTTCTCTCTTCTTTAAGTTTATAGCGCTGTTGCACAAGTGAGAGTTCACTCATCTGTGCACCCTCTTCATCATCTCCAAGAGTAACACCGTCACTACTTACTAGCATTACATTTGAAGGTTTCAAACGCGGTACTGCAGCAGCTACAAGGTTTTTAATACCTCGGATCTGTTTTGATGAAAGCGCACGTCCTTCAACAAGCTCGACCATCACTGAAGCTGTCGGGTCCACCTGTTTGGAGACAAAAAGTGTCTCTTTTGGAAGTGCAAGACTCACAGTTGCTCTCTCAACCGGAGAGAGTGCTGTAATCGTTCGAGAAAGTTCACCTTCAAGTGCACGGAGATGTTTGATTTGCTGGTCAAAGTTCGTTGCTCCAAACTCCTGCTTGTCAAAAAGTTCAAACCCAACACCACTGTTTTTTGGAATTCCCTGTGCGGCAATGGCAATTCTCTCTTTGTAAACAACATCACGAGGTACTTTTATGACATTATTTGCTTCTATCTCATACTTGATACCATCTTTATCAAGCTGTGTGATAACTTTTGCTGCATCACTGTCACTGAGTGTTTCAAAAAGAACGACATAGGACTCTTTTGCACTTTTGTTTGCAGTATAGACAACAAGAAAAATTAAAAATGCAACAATCCCTACAACCGCTGCTGCGATAATCATTTTTTGTTCTTTATTCAGCTTTGCATACAAAACTGACAACTGCGAAAAAAGCGCCTTAAAATCCATTAATCTCTCATCTTAAAAATTTTTATAATAGCTCAGATATTAGTTCAAAAAAACGATCGTTTTGTTCTTTTGTTCCAACTGTTACACGAATAGCGTTCATCCCGTACCCACTCAAGTTTCTTACAATCATTCCACGTCGCAGTAATGCATCGGAAATCTCTGTTGAATTTCTGTTGCCGTCAAAGCATAAAGTAACAAAGTTTGTATAACTCTCTATTATATCGATTTTTTTCTCTTTTGCAAACTCTTCGTAGCGTTTCATCTCCTCAAAATTCAAAGCGATACATTCATTCACAAATTCTGCATCTTCAAGTGCTACAGAAGCAGCTTCAAGTGAAAGTGTTGTGATATTAAAAGGTGGTCTTAATTTGTAAAGTTCTTTGATGATATCTGCATGTGAGATTCCATATCCAACACGCATACCACCAAGTCCATATGCTTTTGAAAATGTACCAAGATAAATTACATTTTCAAACCTCTCGATTAACTCTTTTGGGGTTACTTTTTTACTTGCATCTTTAAACTGTGCATACTCCATATACGCACCATCAACAACGACTAAGGTTTCACTGTCAATACGTGCAATAAACTCCATTATTTCTTTTGTATCAATAGCATCACCTGTTGGATTGTTTGGTGTACAGAGAAAAATAATATCTGGATTTTGTTCTTTATAGAGTTGATAGAATTCATCCAAATCATGTTCTTGTGAACTTGTTCTGATAATCTCTGCACCTACATGTTTTGCATAGATCTCATACATTGCAAATGTTACAGAGTTTATGAGAATTTTAGAGTTTTCATCTGCTTTTGCATGCATCAAAAACTCAATTATCTGGTCACTTCCACTTCCGATAATCACATTTTCCTCTGCAATGTCAAATCGCTTTATCAGTCCATTTTTGAGTTTCATCATTGAATCATCAGGATACATTGCCATATGTGGCAAAATTTCATTTACTGCATGCTGCACATTGATAGAACATCCGTAAGGATTCTCATTCGATGCCAACTTCACAATATCTTTTGGCTCAATACCAAACTCACGCACAACCAATTCTATTGGTTTTCCCGCCTCATAAGTAGAGATATTTTCTAGTTTTTTATTAAATTTCAATCTTCACCCTTTACATAACTTCCAAGCCACGTTACTTCATCTTTGTGTTTTTCAATAACCTTTTGTACACGCTCTTCATCAATGTGTCCATAAAAGTCGATGTAGAACCAGTATCCAAAACCACCACTCTCTTTTGATGGACGGGACTCGATTTTAGAGAGATTGATCTTAGCTTCATCAAAATCACTTAAGAAATGTACCAAAGAACCAGCTTCATTTGCATCTTTTAATTTCGCCAAGATACTTGTCTTATCATCACCGCTTATAGCGTTTTTAAAATCACTGAGTATTACAAAGCGTGTTGCATTGTCATGAACATCTTCAATGTTCTCAAACATTACAGGTACTCCATAAAGTTTTGCTGCAATGTGCGAACAGATTGCAGCCGATTCTTCATCTTCACTTGCAAGAATTGCTGCCTTTGCAGTTGATTCTACAGGAATATGTTCAACATTGCTTAAATCATACTCATTTAAAAATTCACGGCACTCGCCAAAACCTTTGTCTTTTGAGTATATTTTTTTTATCTTTTTCAGTGAATCAGCCTTCGTTGCAAAAGAAATATGAATCGGCATATAAAGTTCTGCTACAATCTTTACAGAGCTCTTTGAAAGCAGGTCAAGTGTCTCACCGACAACACCGTCACGTGAGTTCTCAATCGGCACAACACCAAACTTCGCACGCTTTGCTTCAAGCTCTTTAAAGACAGACTCAATGGAGTTGAGTGAAAGGTAGTTACTCATAGCACCAAAACGGCTTTCTGCAGCTTGGTGCGTAAAGGTGCCTTCCGGTCCGAGATAGGCGATTTTTTCAGGGAGTTCAAGATTGCGTGAGACTGCAAATATCTCTAAAAAGATAGCTTCAATGGCACTTTTATTTAAAAGTCCATCTTGTTCTTCATTGAATTTGGAGAGTCTCTCAATAATTGCTTTTTCACGTTCAGGACGGTAGATTGCACCACCTGTGTTTTGCTTAATCTCTCCAACTCTCTCAACTACTTTCATTCGTTTGTTCAGAAGGGTCAATATCTCATTATCTATACTGTCAATCGCAACCCTGCACTCATCTAATGTTTTCATAATCCCTCTCCCTTTACACTCTCTAACACCTCTTGCATATCCTTTTTGATGCTGTTCGGCTTTAGATGCTCTTCTAAAAATGGTACTATCTCCTGGGCTGATTTGTACTTTCCGCTTGTCACAAAAACTGTATGCATTCCAAGCTCTTTTGCACCACCAAGGTCCCCTTTTACATCATCACTGATAATTGTCACCTGATCAAAACTTGCACTTTTATCTTGAGCTTGCAATCTTTGCAAAGCCTCATCATAAAAAGCACTGCTTGGTTTGCCAACAACCTCATACGACGTACTTGTTGCAAACTGTAACATTTTTAGAATAGCTCCCACACCAGGATAGCGTTTGTTGTTTTTTGCATAGATGGATGTTTCATGCATACCAACAAGTTTTGCACCCGAGAGTAAAAAGTCAATCATCTGTGCATATTCATCTGCACTAAAATCTTCTTTGATGGCAATCAAAACAGTTTTTGGAGTTTTATAATCAAGCGTATAACCCATATTTTGCAAAGTATTTAAAAACTCCTCTGCTCCATAGGCTGCTACAGCATCTTTACTTACACGAGACTCTAAAAGCATTAAAGGATCTAAATATTTCTCAAAAGAGAATTCAAAACCGATAGATGTCAGGTAGTTATAAAAATCAGATGATGCTTTTTTTGTATTGTTCGTAATCACCATATATGGGAGATTCTCACTGTTTAAATACTCTATAAACTCTCGTGAACCTCTGATAGGAGATTTATCTGCATCACTGATAAGCGTACCCTGAACATCTATGAAGTACATCTTAATCCTCTAAAAATTCTTGCTCTAATGCAATCAAATCTTCAAAACTTTCACGTTTGCGAATGAGTCTTGCTTTACCGTTTTCAACAGCAACTTCAGCACTTCTTCCACGCGTATTATAGTTACTTCCCATACCAAAGCCATAAGCTCCTGCACTCTTAATAACAAGCAGGTCATTATGCTCTAGTGGTGGCAAAGGATAATCCTTTGCAAAAAAGTCACCGCTTTCACATACCGGTCCGACGATATCAACTGCGCGCTTCTCAGCTTTACTCTCTGTAAGGACCTCTATCTCATGATAGGCATTGTAAAGTGATGGACGCAGCAAGTCATTCATCGCACCATCAACGACTACAAATCTTTTCTCACCATTTTGTTTTTCATACAGCACTTTTGTTACAAAATAGCCTGCATTTGCTGTTAGAAAACGCCCCGGTTCACAAAGAATCGTCATATCAAGACCAGTAAGTGTACTTAAAATCGCCTGTGCATAATCGTATGGCTGAATCGTTGTCTCATCATCATACTTGATACCAAGACCACCACCAACATCAAAGAATTTCAACTCAATATCAATCGCTTCAAGTGAGCGAACCAAGTCAGCAACGATAACAGCAGCCTCACGGATAGGTTCAAGTTCTGTAAGTTGTGAGCCGATATGAAAATGGATACCGACAGGGTCTAAATTTTCAGAGTTGTTCGCTCTGATGTACATTCTCTTTGCAGTGGAGAGATCTACTCCAAACTTATTGTCATGCAGTCCTGTTGAGATATATGGGTGCGTTTTTGGATCAATATTTGGGTTTACTCGTATACTGATACGTGCAGCTTTACCTAACTCTTTTGCGATAAGCTCAACACGACCAAGTTCTGCTTCGCTCTCCACATTGATATAGAGAATATCGCGTTCTATCGCTTCACGAATCTCATCATCACTCTTACCAACACCTGAGAAAATGATTTTGTAAGCTGGAATACCTGCTAAAAAAGCACGACGGACTTCACCGATACTTACACAATCAGCTCCGCTTCCAAGCTTTGCAAAGTGTTTAATGACACTTAGGTTTGAGTTTGCTTTTACAGCGTACGCAATAATGGATTTTCTACCGCGAAAAGCACTCTTGAGCTCTTCATACTGCGTAGCCATATAGTCAAAATCATAAACATAAAGAGGTGTACCATACTCTTTTGCCAATTCTTTAAAATCAATCATAAAAATTCCAAATATTTTTTAGATGATTTTACCCTAATAGTGCTTATAAGTGGCTAAGTTGCAAGTCTATACTTTCTCCACTGTCGCAGGGCAATTAAAAGAAGAATGATTACAGGACCAATAATTCCGACTTCACTCGGGATGGTTTTATTATTTGAGAGCTCGATTAACATCATAATGATTCCCCAAACAAGCAGTGTTGCCAATATTGCACCAAAGCTAAAAAGTGATACATTTAAGAAACGTACACTCATAGGAACAAAGAAGAAGATAATGACAATCAGACAAGGTACAAAAAACGGATAGATAAAGATTTTATATAAGGCTCCCCGTATCGTTCGTGTATCAATCCCCTGACTCTCCAAAAGTGATATCGCCTCTAAACCATCGATAATTGTAAAGTTCACTTTCCCTTCATAAACCTGATCAAGCATACGTGGTCGAAAGCCCTCTAAAATCTTCAAATCATCTGCTTCACGCACAGAAATACCGGGAGATGCCAAAGAAAGGTCATCTGGCTTTGTAATTAAATCACCCTTTTTAATATGCCAAAAATCATCTCTGTATTCCGCAGATTTTGCAGTTACAACCTCTTTTAAAGAGTTGTTTTTCACACTAAAAACACGTACCCCCTCAGCTCTCTCTTGCAGTGGTAAAAGCTTGGAAAAATAGACATATTTTCCTTTGTATGTAAAAAAGAGGTCCCTTGTTGGATTAAGATACTGCGCATGCTTTCGAATATTACGCGAGAACTCCTGAGCACGTGCAAAACTTGACCATGTATGAAGTGATATAAAAAGTACAATAATAGTCGTTGCAATAAGAACAAAAGGCTTGAGAATGTCTACACGTGAGTACCCTAGTGAGAAAAATGAGACAAGTGCATTGGAACGAATAAGAAAGATTTTTGTCGATATCATAGCAAAGACCAAAGAGAGCGGTAGAAGCAGATCGATGGCATAAAAAGCCTGATATACAAGGTATATTAGGAGTAAATTCGCTGATTTTGAAAGTTCTGAAGCATGCTCCATATAGTCAAAACCAACAACAAAAAGGACCAATGCACCAAGTATTATAAAAAAATACTTCAAATAGTGCATCGCTATATATCTAAATGCTAACACTCCATCCCTTTTTTAGAATATTTACAACGCGTTTCATCCAAAGAGTGCTCTAGTAAAAAATCCACCGCATCAGCAGCACTCTTTATAAACTTATCTAAGCATTTTTTATTCTCATCACAAAACTCGCTTAAAACATAAGAAGCCACTTCCCCTTTGTGTGTTGGTTTTCCTATGCCCATTCGAACACGGATATACTCTCGACCTATTTTACTGTCTATAGATTTCAGTCCATTATGACCGCCATGTCCACCACCTTTTTTAAAGCGAAGTGCTCCAAAAGGGAGGTCTAAATCATCATGTATTACAACAACATCTTCAAGTTTGTAAAAGTTTTTTACCTTTACAACAGAATCACCTGAGAGATTCATATAGGTCAGCGGTTTTAATAAAAAATGATTTTCTAAAGAAACAGAACTGTTTTGAAATTTATAGAGTTCACCTTGAAATGATGAAGAAGAGAGCTTTGAAGCGTTATGACGAGCACAAAGCTCATCAATAACCATAAAGCCTATATTATGACGTGTTTTTTCATAATCAGATCCTGGATTACCCAGTCCGACTATGAGCATAATTACTTAGCTTTAATGATACTTAGTACTGATACACGATCAGCATCTGTGAATGTAACACCAGCTGGTGCTTCGATGTCACGGATAAGTTTAGAATCACCTAAATCCATCTCAGTTACATCGATAACGATTGCTTTTGGAAGATCTTCGATTTTTGCTTTCACACGTAAACGTCTTTTTGCAATGTTTACAAGACCTTTGTTTTTAAGACCGATTGCTTCACCAACTGCTTCTACAGGGACCATAAAATGTGTAAGAACACCTGGTTGTGCTACCATTAAATCAACGTGTAAAAGTTTACCAGTTACTGGATGAGACTCATATGATTGAACCACAACATTCATTTCTTTGCCCCCAACTTTTACTGGGAATGCTAATGTATCTTTGTTGCGCACAGTACGGATATATTCATTCTCTTTGAATGCAGCATTGATATTTTCAAGCCCTTTTCCGTAAATATTTGCAATTAGATAACCATCGCGGCGTAAAGCTTTTGTAGCTTGTTTGCCAGTACTCTCTCTAACTATACCTTCTAACATATGAAGTCCTTAATTTTAAAATGGGCGCAATTATATCTATTTTTGATTTAAACTTTACTTTAAATCGAAGATATCGTCATCTTGTGAAATATCTACTGCTTTTGGTGCTTCGACCTTTTCATTTGGATTACTTGTAATTTTTCCAGATGTAAGACCAGAGATCTTAAGCTCCAGGTCAGACGCACTTGTTGCATTGTCAAGTGCTTGTTCTTTTGAGATGATTTTTTCATTATAAAGGTCAAAAATCGCCTGGTCAAAACTCTGTGATTTATAATGCTCTTTCCCTGCTTCAATCGCATCACGAATCTCGTAGTCTCGATTCTCCATAATAAGCTTCTCGATTGTAGGTGTTCGAACAAGAATCTCGAGTGCAGCACGACGTCCACCATCAATAGTAGGAACAAGCCTTTGTGAGATGACACCTTGAAGTACTCCTGCAACTGAAAGTCTTACACGGTTTTGCTCCTCTGTTGGAAACTGCGCAATAATACGGTTAATTGTCTCTTTTGCATCAACTGTATGCAGCGTTGAGAATACCAAGTGTCCGGTATCTGCCGCATGAAGAGCCAAGTTAATCGTCTCGCGGTCACGCATCTCTCCAACTAAAATAATATCCGGATCCTCACGCAGTGCCGCACGCAGTGCCGTACCAAAAGAGAGCGTATCTTGCCCCACTGAGCGCTGATTTATAATACACCCTCTATCTTTATGAACAAATTCAATCGGGTCCTCAATTGTAATGATGTGTTTCTTACGATTTATATTTATCTCATTAATCAAGGCTGCTAAAGTCGTTGATTTACCAGATCCCGTAACACCCGTTACCAGTACAAGCCCTCTCTCTTTATAGGCAAAACTTTTTACAATCTCTGGAAGGTGAAGCTCTTCAAGTGATGGGATTTTTATAGGAATAACACGAAATACTGCTGAGACGCCATCCATCTGAAAAAAGATATTGACACGAAAACGGTTGTTTTCATCAAAAGGATAGACCAAGTCAAGTTCTTTTTTCTCAACAAACTCAGCAAAACGACCTTTTAATAGCTCTTTTGCAAAAGTCAGTGCATCCTCTTTTGCAAAAATCCCACCTGAAAATTGTACAATTTTTCCGTTTATACGTGCCCGTATAACAGAATTGGCTTTGATATGAAGGTCAGAACCACCTACTTCAATCATCTTTTTAAGATGGATTCTTACCCTTTTAAGCTGCTCAAAAGTTAATTTACTAACATCTACATCTACATTCATAACGCCTCCAATATCTCTTGAAATGCTTCTTTAAATGCGAGTAGACCATCATCTATCTGCTTTTGCAAAATATCATCAAGATTAATACCAATAGATTTGAGTTTTGCAAAATGTGTTGTTACAAGATCTTGATTGATTGGGAGTGCTTTTTCTTTTTTGCCATCTGCATCAAATGCTTTAATAGTATCTATTGGAGCTGTATTTACACTGTTGTATGCTAAAAGTTTTTCTACATAATAGTGTGCAGGAAGAGAGTCATCTTTGACTCCTGTACTCGCAAAGAGTGCACGACAGCCAGAGACTTTCATCTCTTCAATCGCTTCATATATAACGGAAGAGTTATAAATCCCTGTCAAAGCCACTTCGATGTTATGTTCAGAGAGCATCTTGTCTAAAGCACGATCAACACGTGAGACAAAGATACTAATGACCGTATCTACTTTTTTTCCATACTTATCAGTCCCTCTTTTAAAAGCCTCTGCACATGCAACTGCTTGTGATTTCTTAAAGATAAGTGTAGCATTTACAGGTATTCCCTCTGCACTCAAGGCTTCCATCGCCTCATATCCTGCCTCGGTTGCAGGTACTTTTATCATAACATTTGGTCTATTTATTGTAGAAAAAAGTCTTTTACCTTCAGCTATCGTAGCTTCTGCATCATCACAGTAAAAAGGATCAACCTCGATACTTACATATCCATCATCATCTGCATCATAAAGTGGTCTTAAAATATCTGCTGCTTTTTTTATGTCATAGATAGCTACTGCTTCATACTTCTCTTTTGCACTCATATCTTCGAGTGATTCAAGCTGAGAGATATATGCATCTGAATTTAAAATAGCATTTTTAAATATAGCCGGATTTGAAGTTGCTCCATTGATTATTTTTTTTGTTATCAATGCTTTAAATTCATTGTCAAGATACTCTCTCTCAATAAAATCAGCCCACAGTGAAAACTTCAAATCTTCAATATACATTCTTACTCATCCTCAATTAATTTGACTCTATTATAACCCAATAAATCTGAAACTAAGCTAGTTTCTTTGGAACTACTATTGTAAAAATAGAACCATAATTTGTGCTTTTAACTTCTATTGCCGTCTGAAACTGTTTTTGCATAATCATCTGAGACATATAAAGTCCCAAGCCTGTTCCATTTTTTCCTTTCGTACTAAAGTATGGTTCGAAAATTGAATCAATATACTCAGGAGCGATTCCTCCTGCATTATCTGCGATACTAATAACAACCTCTTTATCTCTGTTAAAAACATTTATTACTACTTTAGGATATTTTATATTTCGTGAAATCAGTTCATCAACAGCATTATTTATAATATTTAGCAATACTTGAATAATTTCATTTGCATATGTATTAACCACAAGACGCTGCTGTGGAAAAAACTTTATTTCAATAGCCGTTTTTTTGAGCCTTGGTTCTACAAATCCTATTGCTTTTTCTATCAACTCATTAATATCAACAGAACTAAACTCTTTATCTGGACGAAAGTAAGTTTGAAAATCATCTATAGTTTGAGAGAGGTAAACAACGGTATTGCTGATATTTTCCAAAGCTTGATCAAACTCTTCCTCTTCTATCTCTTCTCCTAAAAGTTTTTTTACTTGAAGGTTTGAAATGCTTAATGTAACAGTAGAGAGTGGTTGTCGCCACTGATGTGCTATCATACTTATCATCTCACCCATAACAGCTTGCTTAGACTGCACAGTAAGCATCTTATCTTTTTGTGTCAATTCAACAACTTTTTTTGAGAGTATTTTCTCTTGAGTAGAAATAATCTGTGTTGCTTCATCCATCTTTACTTTGTAAAAATATACAATAATACTTACAATACTCAGAACAAAGGAGATATAAAAAAGTTGAAAAAAACTGTATTGTGTTTCAAAAAAAGGTTGAAACGGCGCTATTAAAAGCATGGAAATTAAAAATACAAACCAAGGAATCGCATATTTCTCATTTTTAAAATATAATATAATAATTGGATAAGTAAAGTACCAAGTATGCTTCATCTCCTCTGGTGAACTTATATAAATAAGCAAAATAAGCAAAAAGGTAAATTGTGCAGTAACAGCAATAGAGACAAAATCATAAAATTTTTTTGATCGTCGTAACATATACCATAAAACAATATTTGCAAGAAAAAGCAAAAATTCAAATATTGCCAGAGAAAAAAACTCTTTATAAAGATTAAGCACAGTCCCATAAACAACAGCTGTTGATGAGAGGACAATAGCTATATTCATCATCTGAAATTTACTGCGCAGCTCCCTCTCTTGTTCATTAAAACTCCAGCTACTTGTAAAAAAATCTTTTATCAACATCTCTCTTCTCATTTAAGGTAGATATATCTTATCTTGCAACTCTTCATATTCCATACGGACATTACTGTCAAGCGTGATACCTCCACCACTTTTGTAAAGATATCCATCCGAAGACTTTTCAATAAAACGAATCATAACACCGCTGTCAAAACTCTGACCATCAAAAACACCAAAAATTCCACTGAAAAATCCTCTCTCATACGCTTCTACTCTCTCTATTATATCCAAAGTAGATCTTTTTGGAGCACCGCTGATGCTACCTGCAGGCAGCATTACTTGTAAGATATCTCCTAAATGCTCTCGCCAAGAACTATCTAAAATGCCACTGATATGTGAACTTACCTGCAGCAGCTCTTTTGCACCTGCATTAATCTTTTTGATATAGCGAAACTCTTCAACCTCTACATTTGTTGCAACTATAGAGAGGTCATTACGCAACAGGTCAACTATCATTACATGCTCTGCCATCTCTTTTTGATTTGCCAAAATCTTCTCTTTTGCATTTGGAGTTGCTGCATCAATAGTACCTTTCATCGGAAAAGTATGAATCTTATTCTCTTTTATCTGGATGAATTTTTCTGGAGAAAAACAGACAAATTGATCTTTATAACGCAGTTTATAGTGTGCATTTGCAAGGCTGTATATCTCATCAAGAGAGAGCTCTGTCTCAATAGGTGTTGCCTGCGTGAGGTTTAAAATGTAGGTCTCGCCCGCTTTTATTTTCTCAATTACAGCATCAAATTTTTTTTTATACTCAGAAAAATCAAGAGGAGATTTTTGTAAAAAGTGTTCATGCTCTTTATAACTGTAATCTTCGCAGATACAATACTCAATATCATGTGCTTCAAGCTCACTTAGTGGTATTACTTCGACATTGTCCGCTTTAAAGTCACTGATAATTAAAAAAGGTCTTCCCTCTTTTGCAAGAGCATTTGCTTTGTTAAAACCCATCAATGCCTAAACGATTAACTTCTTAAGAATTGCCATTCGGATATTAACACCGTTACTGACCTGCTGTAGCACTTTACAACGTTCATCTTCAAGCATAGCATCGGTAATGTCAATATTTCTATGGACCGGTCCGGGATGTAAGAGGATGATATCTCTATCACCTATCAACTCTTCGGTAATACAAAAGTCACTTGCATAATCTTTGAGACTTGCATAACTCTGCGATGAATGACGTTCTGTCTGTGTTCGCAGACTCATAATAGCATCAACCTCATCGATAATCTCACGCAGATAATGTGTAGAACGCAGGTCTGTTTTTGGTAAGAAGTGCGGAGGCGCGACTAAAATAACTTCCATTCCAAAACGAGTAAGAAGTTCAATATTTGAGTTTGCCACACGCGAGTTTTTGATATCTCCAATAATGGCTATCTTTTTCCCACTGACATCTCCAAAATGCTCTTGTAAAGTATACAAATCAAGAAGTGCCTGTGATGGATGGGCATGTGCACCATCACCGGCATTTAAAATTGCTGCTTTTGTATGATTGGAGAGTATCTTTGGAACACCTGCATTTTGATGACGTACAATGATTGCATGAGGTCCCATAGCATCAAGGTTCATTGCAGTATCAACTAAGGTTTCACCCTTTTTTGTAGAGCTTTTTGCCACATCAAGATGGACTATCTCAGCACCAAGACGTTTTGCTGCGATCTCAAAAGAGCTTTTAGTCCGTGTAGAGTTTTCAAAAAAGAGAGTAATAATAAGTTTGTCTTGTAAGATTCTCTCAAATCGTCCGTCACTAAAGCTTTTTGCATCAGCCAAAAGTGCTTCAATCTCAGCTTTTGTAAAATCATCTGTTCGTATTAAATGCTGCATACTTACTCTCTTTTTTTAATTTACAAATTATACAAGACATCGCAGAGTGTGTCAATGTCCGAAGATGTTTTTAGGATGGAGAAATCTTTTGCTTGAAAATAGGGTGCGCTTACTTCTTCAAAACTCCCCTCACTCTCTTTAGGGTTAAAAACAACAGCGTGAGCTATCCCTGCATCTTCAAGTGCTTTTTTTGAAAGCAGTGTATCGTTAATACAACCAAGTGAGCAGTGCGTTATAAGTAAGGTTGAAGCCTGCGTGAGCTTTATCAAATCCAAAATCATCAACTCTTCATCAAGTGGTACATAAAGCCCACCAGCACCCTCAATAAGTAAGACATCACAGTAAGTTTCTAGTTTTTCTATAGCTTTTAAAACTTTCTCTGTATCAAATTTTTCTCCACCAGAGGCGATAAAAGGTGCAGCAGGAAGCCCGTAAGAGATGGGAACTATATCACAAACAGACAAATCTTTCATCGCAGGATTCAACTCATGAACAAGCGCTAAAAGAGCATCCCCATCAGGATAAACACCATCAATAACACCCGTCTCAACAGGTTTAATCACACCAACTTTTAAACCTCGAGAAGCATACTCACGCAAGAGCAGTTTTGTTGTATAGGTCTTGCCAATATCTGTGTTTGTTGCAGTAATAAAGATTCGTTTTTTCATAAGATGATTATAACGGATTTTAAAGAGTTTAAGAAGATAATTTAAAAACTATTAGATTTTAGGCATAAAGAACTTTACGAAAACTAAAAGAGCGATGTAAATTCAAGGAGTCTAGAGAGGAAGCGTACTACAGTACGTGACGAACGTAACGACGCAGAAGTTGCGTCGCAATTTTAGTTTTCGTCTTGATTAACGATTTTGTTTGCTGAAATCCACGGCATCATTGCACGAAGTTTCTCACCAGTTTTCGTGATTAACATCTCTTTATCGTTTGCACGCTCAGCGTTCATACGAGGGTAACCTGCTTGACCTTCTAAGATGAAGTCTTTTGCAAATCTACCATCTTGAATCTCTTTTAAGATCTCTTTCATTGCAGCTTTAGATTCAGCATTGATAACACGTTTACCAGAAACATAGTCACCATATTCAGCAGTATTTGAGATTGAGTATCTCATATCTGCGATTCCACCCTCAAACATTAGGTCTACGATAAGTTTAAGTTCATGAAGACACTCGAAGTATGCAAGTTCCGGAGCATAACCAGCTTCTGTTAAAGTTTCAAAACCAGCTTGAACGAGTGCTGCTGTACCACCACAAAGAACCGCTTGCTCACCGAAAAGGTCAGTTTCAGTCTCATCTTTGAATGTTGTCTCGATAATTGCAGTACGTCCACCACCGATTGCAGATGCATATGAAAGTGCTAACTCTTTTGTATTTCCTGAAGGGTTTTGACCAACAGCGATTAAATCAGGAATACCACCACCACGAACAAACTCAGAACGTACTGTGTGACCTGGAGCTTTTGGAGCAATCATAGTAACATTGATGTCTTTACGTGGTTGGATACGACCATAATGAATGTTAAAACCATGACCAAATGCGATAGTTGCACCCTCTTTAAGATTTGGCTCGATTTCATTTTTGTAAATTTCTGCTTGATTTTCATCCGGTAAAAGAATCATTACAACATCAGCTTTAGCACTTGCTTCAGCTACAGTATAAACTTCAAAACCTTTTGCTTCAGCTTTTTTCCAAGATGAACCACCTTTTCTTAAACCAACAACAACTTTTACACCACTGTCTCTTAAGTTTTCTGCGTGAGCGTGTCCTTGAGAACCAAAACCAATCATCGCAACTACTTTGCTCTGAATTAGGTCTAAACTAGTGTCTTTGTCATAATAAACATTTAATGCCATTGTATATTCCTTAATTTTATTTCATAAAATGAAGGCAACCCTTCATCTATTTATCACACCAAAGGGAGTAATCCCTTTGCTTACGCTAACGCTTGGTTTTCTTTAGCAGAAAGCTCATTGCACTAGTGCAATTTTATATAGCTTTCATAAAGATCAACTTCACAAAAGCTAAAAAATTTGTCGCATTATACTCAAAATATTGTAAAACTTTTATTAGAGATAGCTTATAACAAAGCAAAAAACTTTTTGCTTAATCTGCAAACATGTATAATATGAAAAAAATTTAGAGGCAATTATGAAAAAGTTTAACCTGTTTAATGAGATAATTATCGTCAATAAAAAAGAGTTACTAAGTGCTATCAATACCCAAAAAGAGTTTGGTATCAACATTAAAGGAGAGATTGTCACTCCGCCATTCACAAACAAAGAGATACTGATCTACCAAGGGAAACACACACCAGCTCAAACAAATGCTCTCATGCCGAGCAAAGCACCATCACTTACAGAAATACTTGGAGATAAATATCAAATAGTTGAAGATGATGAGAGAGTTTTAATTAAGGCTTTTTCAAACTGGCAGGCACTTATAAAAATAAATACCCCTCGTGCTTCTTATGATGACACGACTGGAGACGGTGTAAGTGAATTTTCAAACACTGAACTCGAAGATATTGGCTGGAATGCGACGGAATTCAACATCACTTACCGTGAACTTGTTGAAGTTTTAGAAGAGAAATGTGAGGGCACACTGCTATGTATCGAGCAAGAAGAGCCCTCATATCAATTTAGCGGACTTGGATTTTTAGCAGATGACAAAGAAGCAAAAGAGACACTCTTTAACTATTGTCAGGAGAAGATCAAAAAAATCATGCAAGAGGACCCACTCTATGCAAAAGAGAAGCTCAGCGACGATGAAGAAGAAGCTGCAGAGTTTTTTGCAGTAATATAGATGGCACACCACAAACAAAAAATTACTATAGAGTACAAATATCGAGGCTCCATTGCCATACCTGATACAAAAGATGCAAAAGATATATTCTTCCGTATCAAGCAGGCTTATGCCAATCATGAAAAGATGGGAGTACACCTGCTTTTTTCAAAAGCAAAGCTCGCACGCCTTAAAAAATATACAAAAGGTGCAGCCCAAGAGGAGTTATTACATCTTGATTTTTATATAGAACTTGGAGAAATTTTAGGTTTTAATACAAACGATGCCAAAAAATTAAAAGCTTCCATACTACTTATTAATGATACAGCTCACAGCAGCTTTAATATTACAAAAAGATTGCAGCTTATCAATAAAAAGAAACCTTCAAAAGCAAAACAGAGCTATCTTTTTTGGGATATTGAGAACTTCTCTTCCATCGCTTCGATTTTCAGTGATGTTATAGAGCCTTATGAGATAGAAGATTCCCATATCTACCTTGGAGCAAATCCTGATTCACTTTACTTAAAACGTGCAGAGTGGGAAGCAAATCTTTATGATTATGGAAAAACACTCCACTCATTTAATTTTATAAAATGCGGGCATGGAAAAGATGTAGCAGATGATATGCTGCTGCAAGAGATGCAAAAACTCAAGCTCAAAAATACCAATATTTTTATATTAACATTTGACAGAGAGCTAAAAGAGCGTTTTGCGCAGGCAGTAGATAAGAGTAATAACCTTTATATTTTAGGAAAATAGTCTATTTGCGTGCCAGATAACGCTGCAAGATTATCATAGCAGAGAGGGAGTCAATTCGTCCGTCACGAATCTGTTTTATCTCCCCTTTCATCAGGTTTTCAGCCTCTTTAGAACTCCCTGCTTCATCCTGAAAAACTATCTCACCGCTAAAATCTACAAGATTCATAAAGTGTGTGATTCTGCGACGCATCTCATCTTCGCTACTACCACCAAGAGGAAGTCCGACAACAACGGTATCTGCTTCCCACTCTTCTAAAACTTTTTTAACCTCACGTGAGGCTTGATCACGGTTTTTACGCAAAACTGCAGGAAGTGGAGTAACTATATCTTTATGCGCAGAGTATGCCAAGCCGATACGTTTGAGTCCCAAATCAATAGCAATATATTTCAAACTATTTTCCCAAGCAAAAAGAGCCAAACATCTTATCCAGCATCTCATCATTCTCAAAAGGTCGGGTAATACTTGCCATCGCTTTTACAGCTTCATTCAAGTGAAAAGAGAAGATCTCTAACTCTTGCATCTCTAATGGCTCGTAAGACTCTTCAATATTTTGCATTGTCTCTTTCACTGCTGTAATTTGACGCTCAGAGATAAGCATAATCTCATCACTGAGATTATTTGCATCCATTATTTCTTGAAGTGCAGTTATAAGCCCACTTACATCTTCTTTTGAGTTAAGTTCCATATCAAAAGGCAGACCTTCCATAGTAAATTTCTGTGGCAGGTCAACTTTGTTTTTAATAATAATCTTGGCTTTATCTTCTGCGTGAGCCTTTAGAAGTGCAAGTATCTCTCTGTCCTCTTCATCTGCCTCACGTGAACCGTCAAAAAGAGCTATTACGATATCGCTCTGCTTAATTGCCTCTAAACTTCTCTCAATCCCGATCTTCTCTATGGCATCTTCTGCCTCACGAATTCCTGCAGTATCTACGATTCGAATCAAGTGTGTACCGATTTTCACCTGTTCTTCTATCGTATCACGGGTAGTTCCTGCTATATCACTCACTATCGCTCGGTTATAGTTTAAGAGGGCATTTAAAAGCGAACTTTTGCCAACATTTGGCTTGCCAACAATCGCAACACGAAATCCTTGCATAAGCCCTGCTCGTGATTCTGAAGCGATAAGTGTCTTTTTAAGCAGTTTATAGAGCCCGTCAAGTTTTGCACGTATCTGTTCAACCAAATCCTCTGGCAAATCCTCTTCTGCATAATCAATAGTTACTTCAGAATATGCCAAGATATGGATGATTTCATCACGTACCTCTTCTATAAACTCTTTGAGTGAGCCTTTCATCTGTGAAGCTAAAATCTTTGCAGCATCTTCACTCTTTGCCTCTATGAGCTGTGCGATGGCTTCTGCCTCACTCAAGTCTATACGGCCGTTAAAAAAGGCACGTTTGGAAAACTCTCCGGCATTTGCAAGTCTCGCCCCTGCTTCCAAACAGGCTTTTAAAACAGATTGTGCAACAATGTAACCACCATGACACTGAATCTCTACAACATCTTCAGCCGTAAAAGAGTGTGGTCCTTGAAAATAGATAACGATAGACTCATCAATAAGCGTGCCACCACTATCATAAATATTTGTCAGGATTGCATATCTGTTTTTGAAATTTTCTTTTTTGGAGAGTTTTTTTGCTATTAAGAGTGCATCATCACCACTTAATCGGATTATTGCGATAGAGCCAATGCCGTTTGCAGTGGCAATGGCTACTATTGTATCATTTTCCATAATTAGTTTGTGTGGTAATCATTTACCAGGATATATTTGAGTCCGTCACGCGTTGAGCGGATAACGACATACTTTTGGGGATAACGCTCACGCAGCTCTTTGAGTGCGATTTGTACCAGTACTCCATCAAGAATTTTTGTCTGTGCACGTCCATCTCTGTCTATACTTTCACAAACACCTTCCAAGTAACGACCTACTGACTCTTCTTGATTTTGCAGAAACTCTGCTATCTCTAAACGTAGCTGTAGATCATACTTTGCATTTATCCAGTTAAAAAGCATATAAGAGAGTGCTTTATATCTATACCCCTCTTTTCCGATAAGTAGTGCTGCATCTTCACCTTTAAACTCTATAAGTAGCGTTTGCTCATCATAGACACTCACTTCAATAGGGTCAATCTCAAAACATATATGCGTAAAAAGTTCATTAATCTCTTTTTGTACCTCTTTAGCTACAGCATAAATATCAATGTTCTTCTCTTCTGCAGTTAACGAATCTTCATCGTATGCATCATCATAATCAGCAGTATAATCCAGTCCGCTTGCCAAATCTTCTTGCAACTCTTCATCCTGATCACTGACAAAAGATGCAGGCAAAATAGTATCATTTAAAAAAGTCTGCTCTACTGTCTCTGCTTCTGTAGTTGTTTGCTCTTTTTTTACACTCTCTTGTTTTTTTGTTGCAACCTTTGATTTATCTATCGTTGCAACAATAATAGCCGGCTTTTTAAACAGACCTAAAAAACCGCTGCTTGGAGCCTGAACTACCTCAACAGCCATCTCTGTAACAGAGCATTTTAGAGTAGCCGCTGCATCTTTGTACGCTTCTTCAAGTGTTACAGCTTCTATCTTGATCATAACTAGTTCTCGCTTTTCTTCTCTAAAGCAGCCTTTGCATCTTTTGCATTTCTAAACTGCTGATTTACAATATACTGCTGTGCGATTGAGAAAAGGTTGTTCACAAACCAGTAGAGTACCAATCCTGACGGGAATGTTACAAAGAAAAATGTAAAAATAATAGGAAGGTATTTAAATACTTTCTCTTGCATTGGATCTGTAAAGTTGTTCGGTGTCATCTTTTGTTGTAAGAACATCGATGCACCCATTAAAATTGGAAGCACATAGTACGGATCCATACGTGAAAGGTCATTGATCCATAAAATCCATGGAGCTCCTTGGAGTTCAACTGCATTTAAAAGTGTACGGTAAAGCGCGAAGAAAACAGGAATCTGCAGTAACATCGGCAGACAACCACCAAGTGGATTTGCCCCGTGTTTTTTGTACATCTCCATCGTCATAGCATTGAGTTTTTGTGGATCTTTTCCATACTTCTCTTTAAGCTCTTTGAGCTTAGGAGCAAGTTCTTTCATCTTCTGCATTGACACCATACCTTTGTATGTCAAAGGATAAAGTACCGCACGGATAATAGCAGTGAGTGCGATGATAGCCCAACCCCAGTTTCCAAAGATACCGTGTAGCCATGAAAGAAGTGCAAAGAGTGGTTTTGCAGCGAAAGTAAACCATCCATACTCTATTGCATTTGTAAGGACAGGGTCAATTGCATGTAAGATCTTATGCTCTTTTGGCCCGATGTAGCCATGCAGTGATTCATTTTGTGCAGCATCAAAATATACAATCGGATTATCATTACGTCCACGCTCAACAATTACGTTTGTATCTTTTTTAAATCCATAAAAGATGATCGCTGTATATTGATCAAATGACGAAGCAAGTTTTACATCAGAAAAAATCTGACGCCCTTCTGCATCACCATCTTCAATGATATGCGCCACATCATCACCTGTATAGATAAGTGCTCCCGCAACGGCCATAAGTTTTTTAGACACCTGTGGACGATCGCCTAAGTAAACATAGTGACGAACATCTTTAGAGAGTGAAATTTTGACATCATAATGCCCATCAGCATAAAAAGTAAGAACTTTTGTCACTGTAACGGCAGAAAGCTTTTGTGTCAGTGTTACTGTTACTGGCTCATCTTTAAGCGTTACTTCACTGACACTTGCACTATATGGTGTGCGAATCGCTTCATCATTGATTGCATCATCTGAAAAACGAATATATAATGGTTTTGTTCCTTGTGCTGGAATAACTTGCGCGTGTAGGTCTTCATCATTTCTAAATTTATCTTCTAAGAGCTCTTTGGAAGCTATACGACCTAAAGTATCTATTTTTAAAATAAACTTCTCGTTTGTAACAGTTACTATGTTTGATGAACTGCTGCTAGAAGCCTTCTCCTCAGCAGCAATGGCATGACCGGAAACTTCTTCAACTTTTTTACTAATATCTTTTGTATTATCTTGTACTGCTTCTTGTTTTGCAGCAGTCTCATTTGGCACATTTGGCTCAGCCGGTGGAAAAATTGCAGTATAACCTACGAAAAAAATAACAGATAACAGTACAGCGACTATCAATCTTTGATTTGGTGACATTTTGTCTAACACAAACTACCCTTTATATGAAAAATTTTTTATAATGTAATAACGGTTTTTTTTATTTGGAACCAACCAATATTTTATAGAATCAACATCAAGTTTTGCGGGTCTATGACAGAGTTTATCTAGGATTGGATAATCTATTCCCCCATCAAAAAGTTGATTGCAACGTAGTATTCTAATAAAAGAGTGGTAAAAAGCACTTGAAATTGAGTTATTTTCAAAATTTAATCGTGCATATTCACTACAAGTTGGGTAATATCGACACGACCCAAAGCCAATGAGTGTAAAAAACTTCTGATATAACCATAAAAGCTTAAGCAGTAATTGTTTTAGCACGTGAGAGAATTTTTTTAAAATCATTGTGAAGTTTTTCATGAGAACTCTCAAAGAGTCCTGCTTTTGCTACAAAAATATAAGAGCCATCTTTGAGAGATTTTGAAAATTCACGAAACATTGCACGCATCCTGCGTTTTGCACGATTACGCTTAACGGCATTACCTATTTTTTTCGTTGCGGTAAAACCTACTTTGTGAATTCCATCTTGAGGAAGGTAAAAAAGGACAACACTACCTGAGTGCTGGTTTTTTCCTTTGTTATAGATATAGCTAAACTCTTTATGAGTCTTTACTATATCAAATCCGCCTATACTGACAATTTTTTACGACCTTTAGCACGACGACGGTTAAGTACGTTACGACCATTAGCAGTAGCCATTCTAGCTCTGAAACCGTGAGTTCTTTTTCTAGGTGTATTATGTGGTTGGTATGTTCTTTTCATTTGACATATCCTTATCTGATTTAAGTCCGGAAGTCTATCCCAACTTTGCTTAAAGAGCGGTTAAGGTTTTTCTTTCTTCCTACGCTATTTCTTTCTTCCTACGCTATTTCTTTCTTCCTACGCTATTAAATATGCTATAATATTAAATAATATAATAAAAGCAAAGAGCACAAATGCATTTTTATTTACTATCTACTCTAATTGGACTCACTGTTATATCTACTTCTCTCTTTGCAGAAGATATTGCAGAAACTGCAAAAAAGTTCAATTTATATGGTGGACAAAAAGCAACTATTCAATGGAAACGCGTTTTTTCTTCACCTCGTCATCTCAAAAGATATAAGCTTGATACCTTGTCTCAAGAGACAAGAACAAAATTACAAGCTTATCTTATTGAGCATGCAGCCGATTCAGACCAACCCATAGTACCAGGACTATAAACAATGAAAAAAACACTTTTACTGACACTCCCTTTACTTTTGTACGCTTCCAATGAAGAACTTTATCAAAGGATTCAACAACTTGAACAAGAAGTCAAAACTCTCAAAGAACAGACAACACTCAATACACAAGACACTCTAGAGAACAGTGAAATTCTCAGTACAGTTGAGACAAAAACCATTTTAGATAAAGTAAACTTTGCACCTGAGCTTCTTTTACGTTTTGATAAATTTGATTATACGACAGGTAAAATAGAAGGAGAGAATACAGAAGTTCATGACTCCACAGGAGCTCCAACAGGTATACAAAGACGTGATGAGTTCTCCAAACACTACAATATTGCAACATCTATTCGTTTTCGTTTAAATATGAGTGCGAATTTTGATAATGTGAAGTTTCACGGAAGACTACTCTACATGAACTCTTCTCAATCAAATCAAAGGTTATGTATTCTCTCCCATGATATTAAAACAGGAATAGCAGGTAGTGCTTTTGATACGGATCGTGCATACATTGACTATAAAGCCACACCGGAGTTTACATTCTCTTTTGGTATCTTACCAACTACTGCCGGAACACCAATGCAGTATGCACAAAATAAAAAAAGAAACTCTCTCTTTCCTGCCTTGGTTTTTAATATGAATACCTACGGAATGATTGCAACACAAAAATTTGCCACGCAGAGCTACATACGTCTTGTTTTAGCCAAACCATATACACTAAGACCACAATTTTACCCCTATCAATGTAACCGAGAAAACATTGACAATGCAGACATTATCGGTCTTTATAGTGATACAAAACTGCATTTTTTTGGAAATGCTCTGCTCTCATATGGTGTCAATGTGCTTGCAAATTTCAAAGCACACCCTTATCTTGGAGCGGATATAGACTCTTCCAATGCACACAATCTTGGGCTAATGGCAACATTTGGACTCGGCATGGATATAGAAAAGTTTTTACAATCACCGGCAACTCTTTTTTTACACGCAGCACTTTCAAATCCACATCCAAACAGTACTGAAGATGATTACAAAATAGTTACATATAATGGGTCCACAGGTCTTACAACCGGAGGATATACTGGATTTACAGAAGCAGATTATGCAAGTGGTACAATGCTGCAAAAAAATGGTTACTCACTCTTTACAGGAATGAAGTATGACAGCAACAGAGATTTCAACTTCGGTGCAGAGTTCAACTATGGAAGTAAATATTGGTTTAGTGCCACACAGGGAGCTGAAGATACTTTTAACAAACTGGCCGTAAGAGGATATGTAGGTGAACTCTATACAACATGGAAATTCCATAGATATCTTAATGCAAAACTCTCCTACCTTTATATTCATGAAAACTATACCGGAAGTGGATGGCATTTTGGTGAACCTGCCAAAAAAGATGCTACGCAAAGTATCTTATCACTGAGTTTAGAAGCTAGATTTTAGGAAAAATTATGAAATTTCAACATAAGGTCTATACTGCTCTTTTTATCAGTTTTACACTGCTGATATTTTCACTTAGTATTAGTTATACGAATATTCAGGACAATAACAAAGTTCTTGATTATTTAAATAAAGAGCATATACAACTGACAGATATAACAAACAAACTTAATTATGACCTTAAAAACAATCAAGCTATTTTATTACAATATCTGCTCTTAAAAGAGAAACTTTCTGACAATAAGATATCTTACTACTTTAAAGATATAGACAAAAGTATTACACAATTAAAAGAGTTTACAAAAACACATAGTGATCTTCCTTTAGAATTTAACAAATTACTCAAAACTGTTGAGAAAAGAGTTTTTGCCTATAAAATAGTTGAACGCTCAGTTATTGAAGCTATTAAAGCCAATGATAAGGAAGATATCTATGATGCTATCATCGGTTTTAATGATGTCACAACAAAATTCTCCCATGACACAGAAATACTAACGAATCTTGCAAATACTCTTTTATACAATAAAATAAACACCCTGGAAAAAAACAATGAAAAAAGTTCAATAACTCTTCTTTTCTCATTTTTTACAGCTTTTTTACTCATTATTTTCTCTATTTACAAGTTTAATAAACTCCGTTATGACTTAAAGTCACAATTAAAACGCGCCCATACTGCTGAAGAACAACTACGTATTGCACAAAAAGAACTTTTACACTATAACGAAAACCTGGAAAAAGAGATCAGTAAAAAAACAGCTGAACTCCATAACAAAATATATACACACCCTATTAGTGGGCTTTCAAACAGAAATAAACTTCGAGAAGACACATCCCTCTATAATTTTACAAGAATGGCTCTGCTTAACATTGACAAATTCCAGTCCTTTAATGATGTCTATGGAGAAGAGGCCGGGAATACAGCTCTGAAACTAACTGCTGAATTTCTTCAAAAAGAGATCCAAGATATGCCGGTTCTCCTGTATCATATCGGAGGCGATGAATTTGTCATTGTCTGTATCAATGCAACACAGCAGAACAATCAGATATTTACAGACATAATAAATACTATTTTGAAAAACTATAAAAATACAAAATTCACCTATAAAAATAAAACTTTCCAATTTATGATGAGTTGTGGTATCACCTTTACAGGAAAAAACAAGATGCTTGCCTATGCGGATATGGCGCTTAAAGATGCTAAAAAGAAAAATATTCAATTTGCAATATTCCATGAGGATAAAACACTTGAGAAAAAATACAAAAATGATATCGAGTGCCATAAAAAACTAAAATCAGCATTTGAAAGAGATGCTATCATCTCTTTTTACCAGCCAATCATTCCTCTTACAGATGACTCTTTAGGTGTCAAATATGAATCTTTGGTTCGTCTTAAAGATGAAGATGGCAAATTCATTCCTCCCTTGCATTTTTTAGAGGTTGCAAAAGCCAATCGTATCTATTACAAGATTACCAAAAGTGTTCTTAAAAATACACTTGCAACAATTGAGAAGTATAAGATTCACTGCTCCCTTAACCTATCACTTACTGATATTCAAAATGAACGAACAATGCAAAACTTTTTTCAAACACTCAATCTCTTTGCATACAATGAACTCTTAACTGTTGAACTTCTCGAGACTGAAGATTTTCAGGATTATGCTGTGGCATATGATTTTTGTATGAAAGTTCGTTCCTATGGAGTCAAAATTGCACTTGATGATTTTGGAGCAGGGTATTCCAACTTTTCACATATCTTAAAGCTTCCTGTTGATTTCATCAAAATTGATGCTTCTCTTATCTCAAATATTGATAGAGATTATAACTCAAGACTTATGGTGGAGACGATTGTCTCTCTTGCAAAACGATTAAATGTACTTACTATTGCAGAGTTTGTCTCTTCAGAGGAGATTTTAGAGGTGATAAAAGAGATTGGCGTAGATTATGGACAAGGCTTCCACTTAGGAAAGCCTCTACAAATAGAAGAGTATCTAGAGTCTTAAGAGACTTTAACTGCTACCTCTCCATTTTCCACTGTAAACTCTACTTTAGAACCCTCTTTTACAGTGCCCTCAAGGATCAAGTCTGCTAAACGATCCTCCACGATTTCATAAAGTGCACGTTTTAGTGGACGAGCCCCATAAACAGGATCAAATCCAGCTTCTGCGATATACGCTTTTGCCTCTTCAGAAAGAGAGAGTTCAATATCACGCTCTTTAACTTTATTTTTAATATCATTAAAGAATATCTCAACGATTCCTTTAATTTGTTCAGCACCAAGTGCATTAAAGATTACAACATCATCAAGTCTATTCAAGAACTCTGGTTTAAATGCCTGTTTCAATTCAGCCATAACCATATTGTCAAGTTCCTCACCTTGAGGGTTGTTAATAATCTTATCACTTGCAATGTTAGACGTTAAGATAATAATAGTGTTCGTAAAATCTACTGTCACACCTTTATTATCAGTCAAGCGTCCATCATCCAGTACTTGCAAGAGGATGTTAAATACATCTGGATGCGCTTTTTCCACCTCATCAAATAAAATTACAGAATATGGTTTACGTCTTACCGCTTCAGTAAGCTGTCCACCCTCTTCATATCCTACATATCCTGGAGCTGCACCCACTAAACGGGATACTGCATGTTTCTCCATATACTCACTCATGTCAATACGAATCATTGCATCTTCAGAGTCAAACAGGAACTTCGCAAGTGTCTTAGCTGTTTGTGTTTTACCAACACCCGTTGGTCCTAAGAATAAGAAGCTACCAATCGGTCTGTTTTTATCACTAAGACCCGCTTTGTTACGTTTAATAGCACGTGATACTGCGTGAGTAGCTCGCTCTTGACCTACAACAGTTTTATTTAACTCATCTTCAACATGTAAGATTTTATCTTTCTCACTTTGAAGCATTTTGTTTACAGGAATTCCTGTCCAACGACTTACAATAGATGCAATAGACTCTTCATCCACTGAGTTTTTAAGCAGTGTTCCAGCCTCTTGCATTCTTGCCCACTGCTCATTAAGTGATTTCTCTTCTTCAAGGAGCTTTGGAATCTCACCATACTCAATCTCTGCAGCACGGTTAAAATCAGACTGCGCTTTTGCAAGCTCTGCTTCACGACGTTTTTGTTCTACTTCACCTTTTATTGAAGAGATTTTCTCAAAGACCTCTTTTTCAGTCTGGAACTGAGACTCTAAAGTTCTTACTTTCTCTTCAATGTCAGCGAGTTCTTTTTCTATCTCTTCAAGACGCTTCTCATTTGAAGGAGTTTTCTCCATCTTAAGCGCCTCTTTTTCAACCATGAGCTCAGATAATTTACGTTTTGCAGCACTGAGCTCATTTGGCTCAGACTCTATCTGCATCTTGAGCTCAGCTGCTGCCTCATCGATAAGGTCAATCGCTTTATCCGGTAGGAATCTGTCTGCAATATATCTGTCAGACAGTTTTGCAGCTGCAACAAGCGCAGAGTCTGTAATGTTAACATTATGGTGCGCTTCGAGTCTCTCTTTAATTCCACGAAGGATTTGCAGAGACTGATTTACTGTCGGCTCATCAACACTGATTGGTAAGAAACGACGTTGCAGTGCCGCATCTTTTTCAAAGTATTTTCTATACTCTTTGAGTGTCGTTGCTCCAATAGTATGCAACTCACCACGGGCAAGTGCCGGTTTTAGGATGTTTGCTGCATCCATTGAACCCTCACTTGCTCCAGCCCCTACGATTGTATGAATTTCATCGATAAAAAGAATGATATTCCCATTCTCTTTTACTTCGTCAATTACTGCTTTGAGTCTGTCCTCAAACTCTCCTCGATACTTTGCACCCGCAATAAGTGCAGACATATCAAGTGCAACCAGACGTTTGTTCTGGAGTGATGTTGGCACATCTCCATTATGAATTCTCTGTGCAAGACCTTCAACGAGTGCAGTTTTACCAACCCCTGGTTCACCAAGTAACATCGGGTTGTTTTTTGTTTTACGAATTAAAATCTGCATCGTACGAGCAATCTCTTCATCACGCCCGATTACTGGTGGAAGCTTTCCTTCTGCTGCCTCTTTTGTAAGGTCAATACCATATTTTGAGAGCGCTTCAAGCGTTTCATCTGCTGTTTGGGAATCAATCTTTGCTCCGCCACGAGCAGCTTCAAGCTCTTTTGCAAGTTCCATTACATCAACATACTTCGGTAAAATCTCTGAAAATGGCACTGTTTGTAAGTTCGCTAAGATATATGTGTCAACTGCTAAATATGCATCACCATTTTTAGCCATTAGACCTTCACCATTTTGTAATGTTCTTACAAATTCGTGAGAGAGTTTAATATTCTCTTTTGTCACAGATGAAGATTTTGGCAGCTTCTCAGCTTGGGATTTGATGTCAAGCTCCATTGCCACTTTATCAACACCCATTTTGTTAAACATCTGATTCAAAACTGACTCAGAGTTTGTTAAAAGTGCCCATAAAAAGTGTATTGGTGTAACTTCTTGATTTTTATTATGAAGTGCTAAAGATACCGCACTTTCAATTGCTTCTGTCATATTATGTGTTAGTTTTTCAAAAATATTATTGCTCATTTGTAAATCCTTTTATTTTTTTCTGGCATAAGTATAGAATTTTTTCACTTTTTGCTTTGCTACTTTAGTTGCAAAAGTCACTAGACTTCTTAGAAGTTTTGTAAGAAGCCTAACTATTATACTCCTTGAGTCACTCTTTGTCAAATTTTCTATAGCGTTCTAACATAGAGCTGTTCCCACTCACGCCACCACTATGAATATAGAGAATTGCTTCATCAGTATGTTCCAAAAGGCTCAGCCACATAGCAGGTGCATAGAGCAGATCAAATGCAACTCCTGCTGCTAGCAGTTTTTTATATATTTCATAAAATTCTTTATAGGGTTTTGCAAAATGATACTTCTTTTTTGGCTTTAAAATCATTAGATTATCTGGTATTTCAGAAAGTGCCAGCATCTGTTCTTTCAGATACACGATATCTCCAACACAAGGTGTAGTATAAATTCTATACTCAGGCAATGCTTTAGCTAAAAAAAGAGCAGTTGTTCCTGTTCCTGATGGAGTAGCCACTGCTTTTATATGAGGGAGTTTCTGTAATTGCTCACGCAACTCAGTAGCTAAAACATCAAGACCTGCTTTTGCTTCTTGCACTGCACCGCCTTGGTCTATTACAAAACTCTTCTCATCTAAGTTCAAGCGCAGTGAAACAATAAAATCTCTATAGAGTTCACTGCTTATCTCTTTGTGCTGCATTCCAAGACGAAGTGCCTCAGCATAGTTTCCAAGCGGATTTTCTTTTTGTCTGTGTGAAAGCTCTTTTGTATAATAGATAAACTGCCACTCTTTGTGTTTACATAAAGCAGCGATTGCAAGCATGGCATTGGATTGTGTTCCACCGTAAGAGATGACTGTAGTATATTTTTCTTTTGGAGTTTGTAAAAGTGTATAGAGTTTTCTGTATTTGTTTCCTGCCAAATAAGGGTCGATCAAATCATCTCGTTTGACAAGGAACTCTCTTCCATCTAAAAAGATTTTAGACAGAGGAGAAGTTTGCATGGCTGCTTACTTGATAGTAGCTTTTTTTTGAAGTTCATCCATTTTTTTCTTCATAACTTCTTTAAACTTTTCCATTTTCAGACGTTGTTCAATAAATGCTTTTACTTCATTGAAACTTCTTGTCATTGATGGTTTTTTATCTTCTAAATAGATTACATGATACCCGAACTGAGTCTTTACAGGTTCTTTTGTAACTGTACCTTTTTTCATAGAAAATACTTTATCATTAAATGCAGGTACCATTTGCCCTTTTGAAAAATAACCTAAATCTCCACCATTTGGGCCACTTGGTCCAGTTGACTCTTTCTTCGCAAGTTCTATAAACTTCTCTTTGAGTTTATTACCGCTTAAAGATTTCAACTGTGCAATGATTTTTTTCGCTTCATCTTCTGTTTTTACTAAAATATGACGTGCATGAACAGACTCTTTTTCTCTAAACTCATCAATATTTTTATTGTAATAATCTTTTAGTTCTTTGTTTGAGATTTTAATACCATCAAGCAGCTTTTTTTGCCAAACTTGGATAGCAAGCTCTTTTTTCATTCTCTGTTCAAGTTTTTTGTACTCTGCTTTATACTCTGCAGATTTCGTGATACCGGATTTTTTGGCATCATCATAAATAAGCTCTTTACCTATAAGCTGTTGAAGAACCTGCTGTCTGAATGCTGCCTGACGATCAGCCGGCACCTGATTAAATCTACCCTGTGTAGCCTGCATTAACTCTTGGTCAACTTCCTCTTGAGTGATTGGTTTTCCGTTAACACTTACTAAAGTTTTTGCTGATGCCACTACACCAGTTAAGAGTAGTGCTGCAAGTAAAATCGTAACTTTATTCATTCTAGTTCCTTGTAATTAGTTATGAAAAGTTTAATAAGTTTATATTAACGGTTATTAAACAACTCTCATTTATACAGGAACTTTCAGATATTTATCTAAGATAGACTCTAACTTTTCACGCGTTAATGGTTTGGAGAGATAATCATCCAAACCTTCACTCAGTAACATCTCACGGTCACCCTCCATCGCCATTGCTGTAAGTGCAACAATTGGAAGTTTCGTTTTTCTTGAGAGTTGATCCTTTATCTGTTTTGTTGCAACAATACCATTCATCTCAGGCATATCAATATCCATAAAGATAATATCAAACTTATTTTTCTTTGTCATATCAACTGCTTCCAAGCCATTTGCCGCTGTTGCAACCATAATATCATACTCCTGCAATAACAACTGAATGAGGCGCTGGTTAATCAAGTTGTCTTCGACAACCAATGCTTTGATTTTCTGTTTTAGATTCAACTCTGGCACTTCTTCTGAAACTGTTTCAAATTTATGAATCGCATAAAGGTGTTTTGCCATACTGCTTGGTAAAAGCGGTTTATGAACCGTCTCATCAACAATGTGTGTCAGTTTTGTCTGTAATCTCTCACCTTCATCTAAAAGAAGTATGATAGGCGCCTTTTTCGAATATGTCCCAAGCTCCAGCATCCAGGATGAATCGTTCTGATTTGCCACTATATAGAGTGCATCTATATCATCATAGAGCGATTCATCTAATAAGTTTGACTTGATAACATCAATAGCAAATGCACGCAGATAAATTGTCAAAAAGTTTGCCTCATCCACCCTACTTTTATCAAGTAGCAGCACTTTTACTTTTCTTTTTGGCATCATTTTAAAATTCTGCCCCTCAGAACGTTTAAAATTAAGCACAAAGTTTACATAGGTACCGCTCTCTTTTTCACTGTTGATACGAAGCTCTGAGCCCATAAGTTTTGCAAGTCCGTAGGAGAGGCTAAGCCCTACTCCCATTCTCTGGTCTGCATGATTTCCTGCAGTAAACGGCTCATACATAAATGCTATCTGTTTTTCTGAGATACCCTTGCCGTTATCTTTAACACCAAAGCCTATACTGCAGTCTCCATTTTGTGCACGTTTGAGCAGTTTCACTTCTATGATTACTTTAGCTCCACGTGGTGTGAACTTGACAGCATTTTGTGTAATGGCACTCATAATCTGTAAGATTTTCTTCATATCACCTGTGAGTACTTTAGGAAGTTTCGGGTCAATAAAAGAGAGAACTTTAACCCCTTTTTCCTCTCCCATTTTATAAAAATTGTATATAAGTTCTTCCATCTCTGGTAGAATATTGAACTCTTCATTTTGTAAAGTGAGACGGCCACCTTGAAGCTGAGAGAGATCTAAAAGTATTTCAATATTGGACATTAGGCTTTTTGATGATTTGGAGATCATATTGATATATTCAAGCTGTTTTTGATCTAAGTTTGTCTCTTTTAAAAGTTCTACAAAGCCTAAAATACCATTCATCGGTGTTCTAAACTCATGTCCGATATTTGCCAAAAATTTCGTTTTAAGCTTCTCGACCTCTTTTGTTTTTAGCTGTGCCTTATGCAGTGCTGTCATATCTTTCAGCTCTAAAATATAAAGATTTTTATTGTGCGGGTAGATACTACAAAATGCATCGATGACAAGTACTTCATTTGTCTCTTTTGAAGTTATACTGACACGGTATCCATCACTCTTGTATTTTTTGATATAGTCAAGCCAGCTTTTATCTGACTCTGTAAATATCTCTTCACTCTCATTTAAAAAGATATCTCTGATACTCTCATTTTCTCTTTTAAAGTCATTGATATCGTGGTAGGACATCGCTTCTAAAAAGTGTTTGTTGGCCCATATCCATCCTTCGCCTCCTAAAAAGCAGAGTGTCATACTCTCATTTGTATCAACGATATGTCGAAAAAAGTTGTTATCTAAATATTCTGACACATCATCTTCTACAATGACCGGCTCACAGCTCTTCTCTTTTAAGCCAAAAAAGATTGAAAAAATACCCATAAGTTTATCCCCAAAAAAAATGTCGTAATTTTGATTATAACACAAAAAAGTGCTAAAATCCATTTTATGAAAAAAGCAACAAAAAAAGAGATAACAGAAATACATAAAAGATTTGTCGAAAGATACAGTGACGCTGTAACAGAGCTGGAATATAAAAATGCCTATGAGCTTGTTATTGCTGTCGCCCTCTCTGCACAGTGTACAGATAAACGGGTAAACCTGATAACACCTGCACTTTTTGAAAAATACCCCACTCCAGAAGCATTGGCAGAGGCCGATATTGAAGATGTCAAAGCACTCATTAACACTTGTTCTTTTTTTAATAACAAAGCAAAGAATATCATTAAGATGGCGCAACGTGTTGTCGAAGTCTATGGCGGAGAGATTCCGATGAATGAAAAAGACCTCCAAACACTTGCAGGTGTCGGACAAAAAACAGCAAATGTCGTGATGATTGAATATACAGGAGCCAATCTTATGGCAGTCGATACTCATGTTTTTCGTGTCTCACACCGTTTAGGTCTTAGTGATGACAAAACTGCCAAAGCCACAGAAGCAACTTTGGTTAAAAAATTTAAAAATGACTTGCATGCTCTACATCAGGGAATGGTACTCTTTGGACGCTATATCTGCAGAGCCAAAAATCCAAAATGCGATGAGTGTTTTTTAACAGACCTCTGCAAAACAAAAGAGAGTTTTAAAGTTTAGGTATAAACCTTGCTTTATAAGTGATATGAAAAAAAGCATCCTACTATTAACACTCTTATTAACGACACTCTTTTTCTCTGCCTGTGTGAACAAACACGGTATATCTATGAAATACTACAGTGATTGTAAAGAGTACTATGACCTGCAAGGATACTATCATAAAGAGTGTGGTGAAGATGATATCATTACCTACAAAGAGATGAAGGAAGCCATTAAGAAAAAAGAGCCTGAGCCTACTTCCAATGTTTGGTAATTTATCTCCTCTTATTTCAGGGCAGAGAGATAAAGCTTTTGATTTTTCACACGAAAGATGGCTTTTGCAACCGTTTTTCTCTTTCTTTTTAAAACTCTGCTAAAATCATTTGATGAAGCATAAAGCTTTCTGCCACTTACTTTAGGATCTCCAAAAATCATATGCATTGCTTTTGATGCCATCATATTTGCAATGTTTTTCACTTTCTGTTTCTTCTTCTGCAGACTCTCTTGAATCAACAGTGTTGTCAAAGCAGCAAGTTTTTGTTCGCCATTGATTCTAGTGTCAAAAATAATCTTGTCATACCTTGTACTAATAGCTCTCACCGGTGTCACAAGTGCGAAATTTTTTGCATGGTTGAGTGCAAAGTAGAGTCCATCCTTTGCATCAATATGCTTAGCCTGATTAATTCTCTTCCCATCATACAATCCTGTTTTTTCATTGTAGGTATAGACAACGCTACAGTTTGAGTAGTACGAGCCTTTTTTAAGTTTTGTACACAAAATTGGCAGATTGAAAGTAACATTTTTATAACGACTGTAGCTTACCTGAAAGTACTTCTGATATTTTGCAAAAGGGTTTGCACGCAGTAGCTCTTTTTCTTTTGGAAGTCTCCAATATTGCACCATTGAATTGACTTCCAGTTTACTTAAATGTGCCACACGCTTTGCTTTTTGCTCTTTTTTCCCTGCCTTGTAAAGTGTTATACTGTTTTTATTTTTAAAAAGAAAGTTCCTTCCTCTGTATCTGAAGTACCCTGTATATATTAAGGTATCTATATTTGTTTCATAGATTTTCGGCCAAGGTGTGCCTTTTGCATAGAGTGTATTTTTGAGAATTCTCTTTGGATATTTCTGCTTTACATAATCGACATATGCACTTTGTAATGCCCATATAAGCTTGTTTTTACTGTCATACTCCAAAGTAAAGAGATCATGATGGCTTTCCCACTCTATCTTTGTTACATACTTGAAGTATTGAGTATCGTAAGGATTTTTGTTTTTCGATAAGGAGATATGTAAAACCAAATCATCTTCAAGGTTAATCCATTTCTTATACTTTTTATATCCTCTTTTTGTAACCTCTATAAGGTACTTACCACTTTTTAGTTGCATACCATCATGATATTTCGGTTTTATATTCAAAATTCTCACACGGGCACCTTCGACACTCTGAACTGTAAGTGTATGCTCTTTTGCTTTTGCAGGCTTTGTATCTTCTGATAGAGAATTATTCGTTTCTATATTTTTAGCAACAGGAGTATCTGTTAGAATTTTTGGAGCAGGCTCTTCTTGCATACATCCGCTAAAACAAGAGAGTAAAATTATTAGTAGTGGTATAAAAAATCTCATATTTATTTCTACTTTATCGCTATAAATGTAGCAAAATTTGCCCATCGAAAAATCACTTCACAATGTGAAAAACCAGCATTTTTCACCATAATGATATTTTCCTCTTCACTGTAAGGAACTAAAACATTCTCCAAGGCTTCCCGTTTTTGCATTATCTCATACTCCGAGTAGCCTTGATCTTTTTTAAAGTCATAATAACACTCTATCAAATCTTTATTTAATTTAGCGTGATGTGAAATGATTTTCTCACTAAAGATAAAAACTCCTGTTTCTGTAAGTGCATCCGCAATTTTTGTAACAAGTTCTTCTCGCACGAGCGGTCTTATAAACTGCAGTGTATAGTTTGAAATAAAAACATCTGCCTTTTTATAATCATACTCCAAAATATCCGCATTTGCGACATGCACATTAGCACCAAAGGCTTCTATCTTTCTTTGTGCACGCTCTAACATTGCTTCTGAGTTATCAAGACCTATGAGTGTTGCAGGAGTGTTTAAATCTCTGTGAATATCAATAAGCAGTGATGCAGTTGAGCATCCTAGGTCATATAAGACCCCATTCTCACGCAGTGCTTTTAGTGCAAAAAACTTTGTGATTTTCTGGCTCTCTTTATAAAAAGGAACACTGCGCTCTAGCATATCATCAAAGACAGCGGCTACCTCTTCATCAAATTCAAACTGTTTTTTTATCGGTTTTGTAAATACTTTATCATTCTTTTCATTCATAGTACGCTATTTTATCAAAATTGTTCTATAATTAAGATTTTAGCAATACAGACAAAAGGTTTTTAATGGAGATAAGTACTTCAACATGGATGATGATAGCTTTTATCATCGCACTGATATTTAGTATTTGGAAGATGTACCCTTTTTTAATCAACCGAACTCTCGAAGATGATGATACCGGAGAGGATTCACACAACTATCTTATAGAACATATGCACAGAGTTTTAAAAGATTTAGAGGAGACCCCTGATGAAAAAGTACTTCATGAGTTAATGACAAATCATGAAGCCTTTGATAAAGAAAGATTTTGGAGATTTAACCTTAATAAATTAAGACAGCTTCTCTTTAGACACTACGGAGAAAACCCTCACCTCAATTCTCTTGAGAATATCCATCAAGAAGCTAAAGAGAGAAACTAAGCTTAGTTTCTATCCATTGCATTGAGATCTTTGTAGGCTTGAAGAACACGCTCTACTAAAGACTCTTGACCTGCACGCAGCCATTTTCTAGGATCGTAGTATTTTTTATTTGGTTTATCTTCACCCTCTGGGTTCCCGATTTGCGCTTGAAGGTAGTCATGATATTTCTCAACATAGTTTTTCACGCCATTCCATGTTGCCCATTGTGTATCAGTATCGATGTTCATTTTAATAACACCGTAAGAAATAGCTTCTGAGATCTCTGAAGGAAGTGAACCCGAACCGCCATGGAAAACAAAGTTTACAGGTTTTTTCTCAGTTGACATCTTCTCTTCAATGTACTTTTGAGAGTTATCTAATATCTTAGGAGTCAGCTGAACATTCCCCGGCTTATAAACACCATGCACATTTCCAAATGATGCAGCAATTGTAAAATTAGGAGAGATCTCACTGAGCTCTTTATATGCAAGTGCTACTTCTTCTGGCTGTGTATAAAGCAGTGCATTATCAATGTTTGTATTGTCAACACCATCTTCTTCTCCGCCTGTTACACCAAGTTCTATCTCAATATGCATACCGATTTTACTCATTCGCTCCAAGTAAGCTTTGGAGATACCAATGTTCTCTGCCAAAGGCTCTTCAGAGAGGTCTAACATATGTGATGAGAAGAGAGGTTTTCCTTGAGTTTTATAATAGTTCTCACCAGCTTCTAAGAGTGCATTTATCCACGGTAGGAGTTTTTTTGCAGCATGGTCTGTATGTAAAATGACAGGTACACCGTAAGCTTCTGCCATCATATGTGTATGAATAGCACCACTGACAGCACCTAAAATGGCAGCTCTTTCATTCTCATTGCTTAGCCCTTTACCTGCATAAAATTGTGCTCCGCCGTTACTAAACTGTACAATAACAGGCGAATTTGCTTTTTTTGCAGCTTCTAACACACCATTCAATGATTCTGTATTTACTACGTTCACTGCTGGAAGTGCATACCCATTCTCTTTTGCGTGATTATAAACTTTTAAAACATCTTCACCAAAAAGTACACCCGGTTTTACAATATCTAAGATACCTTTGCTCATTTTATTCCCTAAAAATTTATTTTACATTATCTTACCGTTTTTTAGTTCTTTGAAACTAATAAAAATTGTGCAAGAAGTCTATTTTTGGAATTATAATCTATAGTTCATTTAAAACAACTTTATGTTAGAATTGATTATGACAACAAAAAGAGAGATCACTACCGATATTGTTTTAATAGACATCATTGACTTTTCCAAACTTGATTCACAACAGCAGCTTGAAATCATCTCGTTTTTAACACGCAGTTACCGTAAGGTTATTGAGAAGATGCTCTCTCATTCTGAGATAGTTTTAGAGAGTTTTATCATGGGTTTTATTCCGACAGGAGACGGTTTTTACTGCATACTCAATCCAAAGTACAAAGGCTACGGTGTAATTCTTGGACTGAGTTTCAACCACTTCTCAGACCAGATTGCAAAGATGTTCCCTTACTTTCATGGTATTCGCATTGCAGTTCATACCGGTGGAGTCAAGCAGTTTCGTGACATTTTAGGACATAAAAACTTTATAGGAGACGGTCTTAACGACTGTGCGAGATATTTAGAGTTAAAAGATTTTACCATCTCAACGGTTATGGTCTCTGACATCGCATATGAACATCTTAAAAAATTTCTCAAAAAAAGAGAAGATTACAATGAACTTTTACAAAGAAGGGAGTTTAAACACTCTGAAGCCTATGTCTTTAAAGACAAACATAACTTAACAAAACGAGGCTATTTAGTATGGATGAGAAAATCAGGTATAATTACTCCTCCAAAATATAAATTTTAAAAGCTGCAGCATAAAGGAGCAAACAAGATGAGACTGACTTTAGATGAGTATTCCAAACACTTTAAAATGTCCAAAGAGATGATAAACTCCAAGCTGCGTGCAAAAAAACTCAACTATATCATAGAAGATGGAGTAACTTACATCATTGTTACAAGAAGCTCACTTGATAAAGAAAAAAGAGAAGCAATTCATAAAGAGAAAAAAGAACAGACACAAGAAGCAAAACAGCAAGACAAAGAGGTGAAACAGATGCCACAAAAACCAAAAACAACAGTTGCCATGGTACTCTCACTCTATCAAAAAGAGAATCAGCAACTTAAAGAAAAAATCATTCAACTTGAAGCAAAAATCGACAAGCTCATTGATGACAAAGAGCAAATGCTACGTGATGAGATGAATAAGATAGAACAGGTTTACTCTAAAAAAGATGAGCAATTAAAAAATATCCTAGAGCTAATGAACAGACAACTGCTTACGCAAAACTCACAGACTATCCACGATGTGGACACTGTGGTCGATACAAAAATAAGTAAAAAAGAGAAAAAAACAGAAGATGAGATTGTAGAGTTAAAAGAGTACCTCAAAAGACTTGATCTTGAACCTTATCAGCGAAAAATCATCAAAAAAAGATTTCTTGCTGTCTATGACAAAGATGTACGCATCATCAAACAAAACGGCAAACTCTATCTGAACTTTTCAAAATATGACTACAGTGATCTTTTAGAGTATTAAGCAGATGCCGACAAAAGAGCTTATCAAAACAAAGCATATAAAAGATGCGCTGAGTCGCTATGCTACAGATAATCTCCTTCCTATTTCAGAGTGTGATTTTACAATAAACAAAGTAGAAACACTTGTTCAGAACAACAGAAGCCATGAGTTTGAGCACTATACAAAAGAGCGCCTTCTTGAATACCTTGATAGAGACAAAATAATCAATGAACATGTCGAGTTTGCTCAGATATATACAATTACAGCTATGCAAAAAGAGAAGCAGGAAGTAGAGTTGCTCTATAGCATTGACTATGGCAGGTATGCAACACACCCTAAACTGATTCTCTCTCCTAAATCAAAAATACCCTACAAACTTTACAAACCTGTAGAGTTGTTACGACTTCTTTACATTGAGATAAATAAAATCAAAGCCTCCAATAAGATCCTCATCCAACTCTTTGATGAGAAAATGAAAAAAACACTCAAAAATTTTGTGAAATATCTCTATGCCAGTAAATTTACAAAAAAAGTAAAGATTCCTCTTTTTGAAGGAATTGAGCCTATTATCTCACGTGAGAGCAAAGTTATATTCTGGTTTAAAGAGAAAGAACATGACAGTATGATCATCGAGGTTGACAAAGATGAGATACTTATCGAGTACAAAAAACCGCTGTATGGGCGAAACGGTCTTAATGCTTATGGTAAAAACATTGATACTGTCTATGCCCAAAACTCTGATATCCATGTAGAGATTGACCCAAAATCTGTACGTATTGAAGAGGACAACAATTCAAAACGCTACATCAGTATCAATCGTGGTTATGTACACTATGATGGAGTAAAACTCTCCGTAGATAATAGACTCCGACTACATGAGATATCACGTAATAAGCATATTATTGACACGGAAGACGAGGGGAACAATATTGATATTATCGTAGCACAGCACGACACGACCAAAGATTCTATCGGTGAAGGTGTAGAGCTTGTCTCAGAGTCCATTCATGTTGAAGGATTTGTCGGTGCGAACTCAAGGCTTGAAGCCATGCAGCTTGAAATCAAAGGCGCGACACACCAAGACTCCAAACAGTATGCAAAATTTGCAAAGATAAACCGGCACAAAGGAACCCTGCGTTGTCATAAGGCAGAAATAGGTCTGCTTGAAGGTGGTATTATCCATGCAACAAAAGTCAATATCGAATCCTCTTTGGGCGGACAGGTTTATGCACAAGATGTAACGATTGGGCATACAAAGAACAACCTCAAGGTTTATGCATCAAACTCGATTACTGTTCGTTTGGCAAGTGGAGAGGACAATCTTTTTAAGATCAGCTATCAAGACATTCCTGTGCTCAAAGCAAAAATAGAGTACATCAAACAAGAGTTGGATGATTTAAAATACAAGTTAGAGCAGGCAAAACGTTTCAAGTACGACAATCTCAAACTTTTAGAAGATGAGATAGCCTCGCTCAAAGCAGAAGAAAAAAGTATTAAGAACTCCTACAAGAACGCAACTATTTCTGTAGAGCAACCTTTTCGAGGTCTCAATCACATAGTCTTTACTATTGATAAAGAGCATGAACTGCACTATAAAACAGATGCCAAAGCCTATCTTCCATTTCACCTAAAAATCGAAGAGAATAAAATCACCCTACTTCCTCCCGCAATTTCTCTGACAATCGAATAATTTTTTCAGCCTTCTTTTTTGAAGGCTATTTTTTTCTTACTTTTTTTTCTTATCAGAATACGGTTTTCCGTATAATATATATATTTTATTATATATTTAACACATTATTATTTGTTTATTATTCTATATTTATACTTTTTAATACAATTTAAACTATTTTATCTTAAATAAAATATATATTTAAGTATTAAAACCGTATAATCTTTTTTATGCAAATTGATGATCTGTTTAATATTCTTCATAACTCGATAGAGTCTCAAAACAACGGCAAGAAAATATCACTCAAAGATATGGCTAATGAGTTGGGTGTCTCTATGCGTACATATCAGGACTGGAAACTCGGCCGTGCAAAACCACAGGCAGCTGCAGTTGTTATGAAGATGTTGGGGAAGTTGGATGACGATGAGATCATTAGAGCAGTGAGAAAAATCAACAGACTAGAGGAAAAATAATGGGTGCGCTTACAAAGAATGAAAGAGATGGTTTAGAGGATGTATTTTTATCAATTCAGAGTGTCGGAAAGTATGAAAAGCTCAAAGATTTATCAGCTTTAATTATCTCTAAGCCTACAACACTCAACTTCAAAAAACTCCTTAAACAGGCACGATATGGACTAAAAGAAACAAAAATATCACATTTTTTACTCAAATATGCCAAAAAGAAGAAAAATTTAAGCAAATAAACTATAAAGTATCTCTAGCTGAATTATTTAATTCGGAAAATTTTAATCCAAGGGTAAATCTATGAATAAAGCGCAATTCGTTGAATTAGTACAAGAGTGCGGTAACTACAAAACTAAAGTAGAGGCTGAAGCAGCAATCAAAGCATTCACAGACGCAGTAACATCTGCATTAGTTAAAAAAGAAGATGTTTCTTTAGTTGGTTTTGGTAGCTTCACTGCTGCTTTACAAAAAGGTAAAAGTGGTAAAGTACCTGGTACTGACAAGACGTACACTACTCAAGATAAAATGGTTCCTAAATTTAAAGCTGGAAAAGGTCTTAAAGACCGCGTTGCAGCTGGTAAATAATTGTTGAAATACCACCGTTACTACCTTTAATGGTGGTATTTTATTCTTACTATGAAACTATCATTCCTACCTTCCTTTTTTAAAACAAAAGAAGAGGCACTTATTGTCCCTGATTCTTTGTTATTAAAAAAAATAAAATCACTTTCTCAAAACAGTAACTTAGTTGTCTTCTCTCACAAAGAGATTTTTCACCATAAAGAGAGCTATCCAATTGCTTTGATGATATATGATGACCTGCGTGGTATCTATATATTTGAGATAAAAGAGTGGTCTTATGATGATCTAAAAAATGCTACAGCAAGCAAAGCAAAGAGTGTAGAAAACTCGAAAAATACACTCGCTTTTGACAAAACGCACGCTATCATCAAAAAGAAGTTTAATGAGCTTTTACATAATGACGGTGTAGAAATTTTCAACTATCTTTTAATGGAAAATTTAAGTTCTGATGAATATGAGCACTTAAATGATTCATTACAGGAGATACTGCCTAAAGAGAAGATCATCTTTAGTGACTCTGATACTTCCGAGATATTTAAAAAACTGCAAAGTGCAGCACCGGAGGATCACACCCTTCCTCCAAAAGATGTTATTTTAGGAACGCTCTTTGTTCAATATGCTATTGTAAAGGCAGATACAGTATCTCTCTGCAATGAAGAACAAAGAGAGTTTATCGATAGAAAAATCTCTAGGTTAGAAAATCTTACAGCAGCACCAAAAAGCGGTAAAAGTTATACACTGCTGCTGAAATCCATAAAAGAACTCTTTAAAGAAGAACGAAAAAAGATCATTCTTATAAAACCGACTATCCTCTCTAAAGAGATCTTACACAAACGTTTCTTGGAGTTAATAGAGCATGCAATTATTGACATTGATTTGATGGCTTTTGAAATTTTAACCCCTGTTGAACTTGTCAACAGACATCTTATGAAATTAAAGATGCCATCACTCGAAGATACGCTTTATATTGATGAAAAACTAATGCAAAAGAGTTTTAATGCTGCAGATTTGATCATCTGTGATGATGCAGATATCATGCCTTCTCACTTTCTTGCATATCTTAAACATATACAAAAAAGGTCCGACTTATTACTTGTGAATGACAGCTCTCAAGAGGCAACATCTACATTTACACAAAGTTACCTGCCAACAGAGAGAGAGGTTCATTTTTATCAAACGAACCCTCACGCAAAAGCCTTACACCTGATCTCTTCACTACTCAAAAGTGCAGATCCAGCTGATATAGTCGTTGTTTGTAGCCAAGAGAGTAGAGAAAAGCTCCAAGAGGATTTAGATTCATTTATCGAAGATGAAACTCTCCTACTTGATGCATCTAAACATCTCACTGAACAAAAATTAGACTCCATACTCCTTACAACTTATGATGATATTGTAGAGTTGGAAGCAAAACATGCCATTTTGATGGACCTCTGTTTTGACGATATACAACGGCTCTTGTATGCATGCAATATTGCAAACCAAACACTCCATATACTTTACGAAGAAGAGTCTCAAGAAATAGAAAACTTAAAGGAAAAATATGAAAGTAATCAAGACTGAACAGGAATGGAGAGAGCAACTCTCCCCTGAAGCTTTTTATGTATGCCGTCAACATGGTACAGAAGCACCATTTTCTGGAAAATATTATGACAATAAAGATAAAGGCACTTACAAGTGCATCTGCTGCAAGACACCTCTCTTTGAATCCAGTACAAAGTTTGACTCAGGAACTGGTTGGCCAAGTTATTATGAAGCTATTGAGGATGCTGTTACTGAAGTAAAAGATATGAGCCACGGAATGATTCGTATTGAAGTGCGTTGTGCAACGTGTGACGCACACTTAGGACATGTCTTTCCGGACGGACCTGAACCAACGGGTCTGCGTTACTGCATAAACTCTGTATGTTTAGATTTTGAAGAAGAGGAGTAATACCAATGAAGAAAATCTTGTTTGCACTGCTTTTAGTGCTCAATATCAATCTTCTTGCAACAGAAAACCCACATGTAGTCTTAGAGACGACGCAGGGAAAAATTGAGCTTGAACTTTTTCCTGATGTAGCACCTTTGGCAGTCGAGAACTTTGTTACCCATATAAAAGAGGGCTATTACAATGGTATTGCATTTCACAGAATCATTCATAACTTTATGATTCAAGGTGGAGATCCAACTGAGACAGGACGAGGTGGAGAGAGTATCTGGCACAAAGAGTTCAAAGATGAGTTCAAACCAAACCTTATCTTTGATAAAGCCGGTATTCTTGCTATGGCAAACCATGGACCAAATACAAATGGCAGCCAATTCTTCATTACAACTGCACCCACTCCTTGGCTCAATGGCGGCTATACTATCTTTGGAAAAGTAGTAGACCAAGCTTCCATGAAAACTTTGATGAAACTGGGCGATGTCGCGACAACAGGAAGATCTGGAGGAGACAGACCACTAGAGCGTCAAGAGATTATAAAAGCATATATCAAGTAAAAAAAGACTATACTTTGCTTATAAAAAAAATGCGGAGCAAGCATGGAAATAGAAACAATAAGCAAACTTGAAAAAGAAGCTCTCAAGAAGAGTGGAACAGATTTAGCGCGTTTAGGGCTCGCTCTCTTTTTTATGATAGGTGTTCTTACCTATACTTTTTTAAGTAATGGCGGTATCTCTAACAACATGTTTTTAGCGATTGCAGCACTTATCGGTGCTTATATGGCTATGAACATTGGTGCAAATGATGTTGCTAACAATGTTGGTCCTGCCGTTGGTAGTCGTGCAATGACACTGACAATGGCCATTGTGATTGCAGCTGTATTTGAAGCAAGTGGAGCACTGATTGCCGGTGGTGAAGTTGTAAAGACCATTAAAAAAGGCATTATTGACATCTCCGCTTTTGGTGGCAATGCAGACCCGTTTATCTGGGCAATGATGGCAGCACTCCTAGCTGCTGCACTTTGGCTTAATTTTGCAACAGCTATGAAAGCCCCAGTATCTACTACCCATTCGATTGTCGGTGGTGTTATGGGGGCTGGTATTGCAGCTGCTGGCTTTAGCATCGTTTCATGGTCAACTATGGCAAAAATCGCTGCCTCATGGGTGATTTCACCACTTTTAGGTGGTGTCATTGCAGCTGCTTTTTTATTCTCTATCAAAAAGACCATCATCTTTAAAGATGATAAAATCAAAGCTGCAAAACAGTATGTCCCTGTTTTTGTTGCTCTCATGTCTTGGGCATTTGTCACTTACCTTGTTTTAAAAGGACTCAAAAAGATCTGGCCTCAAGTCGTAGAAATCCTTAACTTTCTTCCTTTGATCTCTATTGAAATGACAAAAAAACCATCTTTTCTAACAGCACTCATTATTGGTGCCATCGTAGGTGTTATTGTCTATGTTATCCTCAAAGGCAAACTTGCTGCACAGACAAATATCAAAAACTCTAAAGAAGCGGTCAATACACTCTTTACTATCCCTCTTGTCTTTGCTGCAGCACTTCTAAGCTTCGCTCACGGTGCCAATGATGTTGCAAATGCAATCGGTCCACTAGCGGCTATCAATGATGCTGTTGTTAATGGCGGTATCTCTTCAAAAGCGAGTATTCCACTGTGGGTTATGGGTGTTGGTGCTTTTGGTATTGCTATAGGTCTGGCACTCTATGGGCCGAAACTCATCAAAACAGTTGGTTCAGAGATTACCGAACTTGATCAGGTACGTGCATTTTCTATTGCTATGGCAGCTTCTATTACTGTTATCATCGCTTCTCAGCTTGGTCTTCCTGTAAGCTCGACTCATATCGCTATCGGTGGTGTTTTTGGTGTTGGCTTCTTACGTGAGTATCTGCATCTCACTGAAACTACAACAACTATAGAAGAAGATAAAGAACTCATTCAAGATGAGAAACATAATCTCAATAAACTCAAAACTGAACTGAAATCTCTTATTGGGAAAAAAGAGAAAGAGGTAGAAGATTATAAAAGAATCGTAGAGCTTTACAGACTGATAGAAAAAGAAGAAAAAGTCATAAAATCTGCGAAAAAACACATTAAACGGGTACAAAAAGTTCAATACGTAAAACGTGATGCCATTAAAAAAATTGTTGCAGCATGGGTAATTACAGTGCCTGCAGCTGCTGTTTTAGCCGCACTTTTATTCTTTACAATTAGAGGAATAATGCTATAACTTTAAAAGTGCCTCTTGCACTTTTAAAGCCTGTGCATGTTCATAAACATCATGCACACGTAAAACAGATGCTCCGTTTCTTATAGCTTCAAGATGAAGTGTCAATGTTCCAGGCAGTCTCTCTTCTACGCTTGAAGGAAAAATCTTATCTATCATTGACTTGCGTGAGGCACCGACCAGCAGTGGTTTTTGCAACGTTAAAAAATGCTCTAAGTGCTTAAGCAGTAAGAGATTATGCTCTAAGGTTTTCCCAAAACCGATACCAACATCCAAAACAATATTATCAATTCCAAAGCCCTGTGCTTTTTCTATACGCTTCGTAAAAAACTGATAAATATCATCAATGACATCGACATAAGAGGGGTTTTTCTGCATTGTCTGCGGATTTCCCTGCATATGCATGATGACAACTTCAGCTTGATACTCTGCAGCAAGTCTGCATACAGCATCATTTTGCAGACCTGTAATGTCATTGACAATGCTAAAACCTCTCTCTAGTGCATAAAAAATAGCTTTAGGCTCATAGCTGTCTATACTAAAAGTTACTTTTTCATAAAGTTTCTGCTCTTGTATCAAATCCACAATAGGTTTCAGACGCGAAAGTTCTTCTTCTACCGAAACCTCTGCTGCATTTGGACGAGAAGAGACCGCACCGATATCAATAATATCCGCACCCTCTTCGATCATCTTCTCAATACTTCTAATCGCATCAGAGCTTTGAAATCTACTCCCGGCGAAAAAACTGTCATCATTGGCATTTATCACACCCATGATTTTTGTCTGATACGGCTTCTTTGTTTTGGCAATGACCTTTAGCCTTCCTGCTAAATCTTTGAGTCCAAATGGCTGAGCAAGCTCTTTTCTAGCCAAAACTTCAAGTGCTTTTGTACTTGCTATAAGCAGGCAGTCAACTTTTGGCTCTTTTGCTATTACTGTCCCGCGAGGTACTGCCAAGTCTGCCCCTATTGAGAGCGCATCCTGTTTCAAGATATTTGCCGCACCTACATGCAGATCTTTTATCTCTATGAGATGTATCTTTGCCTTTGATGCCAAAATATGGATACCGCCGCCATCAACACCTAAGTTTTTCAGATATCTTTTGATATCGATCTCATTTGAAAGCTGCTTTACTATCATCCTCTCTCTCCCGCAAAGCTCATCAAAAGCATTGCAAAAACACTTTGCGCTCTTGCATTTAAATCTAGTAGACGATATGCCATATCAAAATTTTCCAACTGTTTTTCTGTGAGTATTAACATATCTACTACAGTTGCTCTATAAAAAAGTGCTTCAACTAATGCTTTTGCTTCGTTTTTAGAGACTCTGCTATGCTCTTTTAAAAAACGAAAGACCTCTTTATAATCCAACTTTGCAAGATTAATATCTAAAACTTCTTGCGTATGGTCCCCAGACTGTTTTAAAATAGGTAAACGTGAACGTACGGTAGGAAGTAGATTTGATTTTGTCGGAGAGATAATGATGAATTCAATGTTTTTTGGAGGCTCTTCTAAGAGTTTGAGCAGTGCATTTTGTGCAACTGCAGTGAATTCGATAGCAGCAATAATGATATATTTTGTTTGTGACTCACTGATATATGCCTCCCCAGTCACAAGCTTTGCATGTTCGATTTTAAAGTTCTCTTCAAAGAACTTCACAACCCGCAGCGGTTTTAACTCCTGCTCTAATCTCTCTATCTCACTCTCAATCTCGCTTGTGATAAGGATATGTCCCTTGAGAAGATTAGGAGCTTGCATCTACCTCTCCAAACATCGTTGCACTCAGAGATGCATCAAAAAGACGATAGAGCTGTAAAAGCTTGATGTCCAAGACAGGATCATACGATTTCAATGTAAAAGCATTGTTAAAATCTTCGTCAAATATCCAAAAATAACTCTCATCTTTTCTTTTTGCGATGTCACTTCTTTTGTCATCCCCTTTACCAATGTACCAAAAAAAGTAGTCATTTTTGTAAGAGAGTGCTATCATATCATCAAGCATATCAATCATCTCTCCACCACTGATATTATTGTAATGCGGATAGATACTCTCTATACTGATGATAGGAATGAGTGGACGATCAAAAGAGATAGAGTTGATAGCACTTAAGATGTAGTGCTCCAACCATTTTCGCTTCTCATCGGTAATTAAAATTACGGTTTTACCGTTAAGAATCTGTTCTAATGCAAAAGCGGTAGTTTTGGACCATTCAAAACGGTACTCTTCAAGCCACGAAAGACTCCCACCCTCCGCACGAATTGCATCAAGACTCCATTGGGCAAAATCAGGAAGCATAAACTTACTTATCTAACTCATATGCATTATGCAGACTTCTCACAGCTAGCTCTGCATATTTCTCATCGATTACCATCGATACTTTTATCTCTGATGTTGAGATCATATTGATATTGATGTTCTCTTGTGCCATTGTTGAGAAAGCTTTTGCTGCAACACCTGCGTGAGATTTCATCCCAACACCTACGACAGAGACTTTACATATATCTTCATTGTATGAATCATCTTCAATCTCACCGCTTTGAACAAAAGTATCTACAACTGCTTTTGCATCATGCAGATCACCAACAGCAACAGTAAAGTCAATATTTGTAGCACCGTCATGCGCTTTGTTCTGGATTATCATATCAACATTAACCTCAGCACCTGCTAATGCATTAAAGATATCACTTGCAATGCCTGGTCTGTCTTTTACACCCATCAAAGAGATACGTGCCTGATTACGGTCAAGTGCAATTCCGCTTACGAGTGGTTTTTCCATAATATTTTCTTCCTTTGTAATTAATGTCCCCTCTTCATCTGAGAAGCTACTTCTTGTTACTAAATTTACATTGAGCTTTTTTGCAAGTTCTACAGAACGGTTTTGAAGAACTTTCGCACCAAGTGAAGCCAGTTCAAGCATCTCATCATAAGAGATACGCTCAAGTTTTTTTGCTTTTGGTTCAATACGCGGGTCCGTTGTGAAAATCCCCGTTACATCTGTATATATCTCACACAGATCAGCTTTCAGTGCTCCGGCAATCGCAACCGCAGACAAGTCACTTCCCCCTCGTCCAAGAGTAGTTACATCTCCTTTGACATTCACACCCTGGAAACCTGCAACAACAATGATTTTCCCCTCTTTAAGAGCATTTTGCATTGTTTTTGGGTTAATCTCTTCGATACGTGCTTTTGTATGGTGTGTATCTGTTACAATACCTGCTTTTCTTCCTGTCATAGCCTCTGCTTCAAAACCCATCTCTTGCAGAGCAATAGATAACAGCGAAGCCGTTACACGCTCACCGGAGCTTAGTAGCATATCCATCTCTGCGCGTGCAGGATTTTTTGAAAAATGTTCTGCATATCCTACAAGTTTATTTGTCTCTCCACTCATGGCTGATACTACCACTACCACATCATTGCCTGCTTTTTTTGTTGCAGCTACACGATTTGCGACATTTTGGATGCGTTCCAAATCACCAACACTTGTCCCACCAAATTTTTGAACAATTAACATCTACAGTAATCCCTCTTTTTTAAAATAATTTATCACCGTCTCATACACAGGTTTTTTAAAATGTGCAGTATACCCCAACACTTTGTCAATATCTACAAACTTATAGTTTATAAATTCCGGATGTTTGGTATCTAGATCAATCTTTGCATCTTTACTCAACTGTATTAAAAAATACCGCTGTTTCTGGCCTTTGTAAGGCTTCATCTTCTTTGCTATCTTATCTGGAAAGTCATACGATATCCACTCCGGATACTCAGCAATTATCTTTGCTTCTGCAGTACCTATCTCCTCTTCCATCTCTCGGAAAAGTGCCTCTTTTACCTCTTCACCCTCATCAATCCCACCTTGTGGAAATTGCCAGATGTCGGTCAAGTCGTTACGTTGTGCAATAAATATCTCTTTTTTTTCAGGATAGTTCTCCGACAGAATGATCATTGCTACATTAGGACGATATTGCTCTTTTTTACTCATACCAACACCTATTTTAAATTGATGCGATTATACAGAAAATGCAATTAATATAAGTTTAGAGTGCTATAATTTTCTTATGCTTTTATACATTCATATCCCTTTTTGTGACTCAAAATGCTCCTACTGTGCCTTTAACTCCTATGTGGACAAGTTTCATCTCAAACGTGACTATATGATAGCCTTAGAAAAACAGCTCTCTTTTGAACTTGAACGTTTTGAAGCAAAAGAAAACTCTATTGAAACGCTGTTTATCGGTGGTGGTACACCTTCAACCATTGCACCGCAACTCTACACCTCTATTTTTCAACTTGTCAAACCATATCTGCGTGAGGATGCAGAGATAACAAGTGAAGCAAACCCAAACTCTGCGACAAAAGAGTGGCTAAAAGGGATGCGTGAGCTTGGTGTCAATCGTATCAGTTTTGGAGTACAGAGTTTTCATGAAGAAAAACTCAAACTGCTAAATCGTGCCCATTCCCCAAAAATGGCAGAAGATGCCATAGCGTATGCAAAGGATGTTGGATTTAAAAACATCTCACTTGATTTGATATATGCAACACAGGGAGATACAAAAGAGCTTCTTGCCTACGACATTCAAAAAGCCTTTTCCCTGCCTATCAATCATTTGAGTGCCTATGCATTAACAATTGAAGAAGGAACAGCTTTTGAAAAAAAACCGCAAATGGTCCAGGAGCATCTAGAGATTACTGAATGGATTTTTCAAACAATTGGGGAGCATGGATTTGAACAGTATGAGATAAGTAACTTCGGAAAATACAAATCACGCCACAATCTAGGCTACTGGAAATATAAAGATTATATCGGTGCAGGTGCTGGAGCTGTCGGGAAACTAGATAAGCATCGTTTCTATCCAAACCCTGATATTGAAAACTATATCGATAATCCCCTAAAAATGCGTGTAGAGAGTTTGGGAGATGAAGATATACGACTTGAAAAGATCTTCTTAGGTTTTCGTTCTTGTATAGGCGTAAATAAAGAGTTACTCACAGATGACGAGAAAATCAAGGCCTCTTTTTTGGAAGAAGAAAAAAAACTACTCTATAAAGAGGGGGTTTTTTATAATCCAGACTATCTTTTGGCAGATGAACTTGCTCTCTTTTTGAGTTCTTGAAGATTATTTAATCATTCTTTGGATAAAATTCAACATTAAAAATAAATATGAAGGCTAACTATGTTTGGTATGGGGTTTACCGAGATACTTCTTATCGCCGTTATTGCGATTCTTTTTTTAGGTCCAGACAAGCTGCCAAGCACAATGGTAGAGATTGCAAAATTTTTCAGAAGTGTTAAGAACACTATAGGTTCCGTAAAAGAGTCTCTTGAAGAGGAGATGAATGTTACAGGCATCAAACAAGAGGCACTTGCATATAAAGAAGAACTTTTAAAAGCAAGTGAAGGTCTGCATAAAGCAACAAATGTTCAGGCAGCACTTGGAGCAGAGATAGACAATATTTTAAACGATGATGACGAGCCTGCAAAAAAAGAGGTAGAAGCTCCAAAAACAAAAAAAGCCCCAAAAGAGCCTCAAGAGGTTACCTTCAAAAAAAAGAAAAAGAAAAAAGTACAAAAATTAGAAGATAAAGAAGGCAATACTGATGTTTGATGAACTGCGTCCTCACTTAGTAGAACTTAGAAAAAGGCTTGCAATATCTGCAGGAAGCCTTATCGTTATGTTCTTTGTTATGTTTTTCTTTCATGAACCAATACTCAACTGGATGGTCGAGCCTTTAAATACAGCACTCATTGAAGTAGGTAAAAAGTCTATTCATGCAGCAGACGGGATGATTACCACTTCACAAGTCGGGGGAGCATTCTTTGTCGCTCTAAAAGTCTCATTTTTCGCTGCTATTGTCGGTGCACTTCCTATCATTCTCTCACAAATCTGGCTCTTTATAGCACCAGGGCTGTATGCACATGAGAAAAAGATGATTATCCCTTTTATCGTCGGTGGAACATTTATGTTCTTAGTAGGTGTACTCTTTGCCTACTATGTCGTAACACCGTTTGGTTTTGATTTTCTCATTACCTTTGGTTCTTTTAAATTTACACCGCTTATCAACATTGAAGATTATGTAGGCTTTTTTACAAAGATTATGTTTGGTTTTGGTCTGGCTTTTGAGTTACCAATCTTTGCATACTTTTTAGCACTGCTTGGGCTTGTAGATGACAAACAGATGGCAGCATTTTTCAAGTATGCTATTGTTATTATCTTTGTTGTAGCAGCACTACTTACACCACCGGATGTTCTCACGCAGCTTCTTATGGCAGGACCGCTTATCATTCTTTATGGATTTTCAATCATAATCGTTAAGATTGTCAATCCTGCAAAACCGGAAGATGATGAGGATGAAGACGAGGAAGAAGAAGTAGAGGACGAAGCAGCTGAGCTAGAAGAGCCAAAACAAGAGTAAAAGTGTCAACACAAAAAGAACTCCTCACGCAGAGCTATGACTTCACACTTCCTGATGAACTCATAGCAACCCACCCTGCGCATCCACGTGACCATGCAAAACTTCTAGTCTATGACAGAACAAGCGATACAATTACACATACCTACTTCTATGAACTTGAAAAGTATCTACCAAAAAAGTGTGCACTTATCTTTAATGACACCAAAGTCATTAAAGCTCGTCTTTTTGGTAAAAAATCAAGCGGCGGAAAAATCGAACTGCTTATAAATAGAGCCCTAAATGCACATGATATTAATGTTTATATTCGGGGACGTGTAAAGGCAGGAAGCGAGATTTACTTTGATGCAGATTTAAAGGCAATTGTCAAAGAGCTGCGTGAAGATGGCAGTCGTATTGTAAACTTTTATCAAGATGATACACTTCTACGTTTCGAAAACCTGCTTCCAATCATCGATACTATCGGTCATATCCCTCTTCCACCATACATAAATAGAGAAGACAATGAAGAGGATGCCAATGAGTACCAGAGTGTATTTGCCAAAGAAGAGGGTGCCGTCGCAGCACCGACTGCATCCCTGCACTTTACAGATGAGCAGCACCAAAGAATCACGCAAAACTATAAACACGCCTATGTAACACTCCATGTCGGAAGCGGTACTTTTAAACCTGTTGAAGCAGAGGTCATTACTGAGCACCCTATGCACTCTGAATATTACGCTATTTCAAAAGAGGCTAAAGAGCTTCTTGACTCAGAGACGCCAATTTTATGTGTGGGAACAACATCGACCCGTACGGTAGAATATTATGCAAAACACGGACAGAAAACTTCAGGAGAAGCAAATCTTTTTTTACATCCGCACAACAAACCAAGCCGTGTCAACCATCTGCTGACAAATTTCCACCTGCCAAAATCAACACTGCTGATGCTCGTTGCTTCTTTTGTAGGTTTAGAAAAAACACAAGAGCTTTATGCAGAGGCCATAAAAGAAAAGTATCGCTTCTACTCTTATGGCGATGCTATGTTAATACTCTGACACGCCCGTTTTTTATCTCGACTTCACCAGAGAGTTCTGCTTCAAAAAGACGTGATGCAAATTGTTGTAAAACTTCCTCATACGCTGGATTTGTTCGGCAAAACTCTAAAAAATCATCACTTTTTACACTGCTGTGTTCTATATTTTTTTGGCCACAGATTTTTGTTACAAAAGCATCTATATCATAGATAGCCTCTGCTTTTTTTTCTGCCAAAAGTCTGTTTGTTCCTTCACTCTCTCCAATTCTATGAGGAAGAACATAGATTTTCTTTCCCATCTTAAGAGCATACTCAACACTTCGCATCGTTCCGGAATTCTCATCTGCATAAGCCACTATCAAAATCTCTCCAAGAGCAACGACCAGTTCGTTTCTAAGTACAAAGTTATACCTGTTTGAGGGTGTACCTGCTTGAAACTGACTGAGGATTAGTCCCTCTTGTTCAATATCACAGATAAGATTTTTATTGATTGTGGGATAGCGTTTATCTAATCCTGTTGCTGCTACCATTATGGTGTTTTTTGCACCTGCTGCTTTATGAGCAATGGCATCGATGCCTATGGCTCCGCCACTGACTATACATCTTTTGGCTTGGACTAACTTCTTCACAAGTTGCGTTGTTCTCTCACGTGCATACTGATTTGGTTTGCGTGAGCCTACTATAGCGATCTTTTGCTTCTTTAACAAGCCTACATTGCCAAGATAAAACAGTTCATTTGGATAACTTTTCATAGACTCTAAAGCCTCTATCTGAAAATCTATCTTCTCTATCATAGCTAATATATCTCGTTGATTAAAACCAAATCCACATCTCTAAAGAGTTTTTTTGATTCATAAAGCGCTTGGAGTGTATTTTTATGCGGATGTCCAATGGCTATGGCATGTCCATGTGCTTTTGCTACACTGATAGCCTTTTTGATCTGCTTTTTTATATATGCTTTATCATTATGATGATCCAAAAAGACATCTCGCGCAACATACTTGAGTCCAAAATTTTTCAACACCCTAGGCGCTTGTGTCTGTGCAGTTGTTCGACTATCTACAAAATGAATATGGTTTTTGTTAAATGCAAAAATCAATCTGTTCATCGCCACTTCATTTGAAGTGAACTTGCTTCCTGTGTGGTTATTGATATAAGCCACTTTAGGGAAAAGCTCCTTTATGTCATGAACACGCTTCAGTATTGTCTGCTGAGAATCTCTAACACGCATAGTATAGGGCTCTTCTTTATTAAAATTCATCGCTTCCATCGGAAGGTGCACCATATAAAAACGCTCATGAGCAGCTAACTTTGCAGAGTTAGGACGTGCCGGACTTGGTGGCAGAAAAGACATTGTCAAAGGAATAGCCAAACTTTTGATAGCACGCACTTGTGACTTTGTACTTACATCATCAATGATGATTGCAAGCTTTGGTTTAGAGACATAAAGTTTTGGTTTCTCTATTGGTATTTTTGGTGGATTTGCCAAAGCTTCATTCTCTATCTCATGAGAAGCAGAGTTATAAATTTTCGACTCTTTTTTGAGTACCTCTTTTAAACGCTTTTGAACACTCTTTTTTGCTTGTTTTTCCGGCAGTTTCCGCAATACCCGCTCTTTTTCAGCACTAGCTTCTATCTTCTCTTTTGCACTGCTAAAACCAAAATAATATCCAATCAACAGAGAACTTAAAGCTAATGCAATAAGTGCAAGTGCCCATGCAATATAGCTCAGTAGTTTAGAACTACTATGTTTTTTCTTACTTCTTTTTCGTTTTGCCATCTTAAAACTTTTATCAAATTTTTGAAACTATACCTTAAAAATATTAAATAAATAATTTTATTGCATTTTGTCATTCATTATTGACAGATAAATTTTATGTGCTTATTTTAAGCAATAGTTCTGTATAATTGCGCGTTCCTTTCTCTTTGTAACTTCATTTAGAAGCTATATTTAGATCCGAAAGGGAAACAAAAGCCTGCAAACAGGCATACCAAGAGGAGATCATACTATATGAGAAACTACGAAAACCTAGTAATCGTAAAACCTACATTTACTGCTGAAGAGATTCAAGCAGCTGTAAAAAATGTTGAAGAGATAATAACTTCTAATGGCGGCGAAATCGCAGCTACAGACGCAATGGGAATGAGAAAACTTGCATACCCAATCGAAAAAAGCGAACGTGGTTATTACCATGTAATCTACTACTCAGTAGAACCATCTGCAATCGCTGAAATTGAAAGACGTTTCCGTATCAATGAAGACCTACTTCGTTTTGTAACTATCAAGTATAGCACAAATCGTGAGGTAACTGCATGGAACGGTTTAGTTGAAAAAGCGAAAAAAGCAGCAGCAACTCCGGCAAAAGAAGAGACTCCTGCAGAGGAAGCTCCAAAAGCAGAAGAAGCAGCTACAGAAGCAGCAGCTGAGTAATAGCGTAAGCTATAAAAAGAAGGAAAACCTATGTTTAACAAGATAATTTTAGTTGGCAACTTAACACGCGATATTGAACTACGCTACTCTCAAAGCGGTATGGGGATTGCAAAAACTGCAATCGCAACAAGCCGTAAGTTTACTAGCAATGGTGAAAAAAAAGAGGAAGTATGTTTTGTAGATATCACTTTCTTTGGAAGAAGTGCTGAAGTTGCGAACCAATACCTGCGCAAGGGAAGTAAAATCCTTGTAGAGGGAAGATTAAACTTTGAACAATGGGTTGACCAAAATGGACAAAAAAGATCAAAACACTCTGTAATCGTTGAAACAATGCAGATGCTTGACTCACGCAGTGACTCTCAAGGTGGATATAACAATGCACCGATGAATGGCGGAGACTCCTATGGAGCACCAACGCAAGGTGAGCCACAAAGCTATCAAGCACCACAGCAACAGCCAAGCTATGGACAACCTGCACCGCAACAACAGCAGCAGTCGTCATACGCATCACCAGCACAGGAGCAAAGCCGTCAAATGCCAAGCCCAGCTGATGTACCTGTGATTGACATTGATGAAGATGAAATTCCATTTTA